>NZ_JBEZLR010000016.1:0-126557 GCF_040652275.1 Streptomyces sp. NPDC048275 | reverse complement strand
AGCCGAGAACTTGGGGGAGTCGGCAACCGACGACAACGCCGCAGATGGGCGCACCAGACCCCGCGTCTGCGACCTGATCCGCCGGACAGGCCCTAAAAGTGAGGGGGGAGCCCCCAGCCTGGGAGCTCCCCCCTCATCGCGCCGGCACGGTCACCCGGCGAAGTCCAGCAGCACCTTGCAAGAACGGCTTCGGTCCGCCGCCAGAGCGAACGCCGACTCCGCCGCCCCGAGCGGCACCACCGCGCTGATCAGAGCGTCGAAGCGGGGCTCGGCGGCGAGCAGCAGCAGCGCCTCGTCGAACTCCGCGCCGAAGCGGAACGCACCCCTCAGCTCGATCTCCCGGCTCACCACCAGATTCCCCGCGAACGGGCTCTGCCCCGGCGGCAGCATGCCGAGCTGGACGACGACCCCGCCGCGACGCACCAGGCGGAGGCAGGTGTCGAGGCCCGCGGCGACACCGGATGCCTCGATGGCCACGTCGACCTCCGAGGGCCACCCGGAGTCGTCGGGATCGTCGGCCCGTACGACCGAGTCCGCGCCGGCCGAGACGGCGTACGAGAGCGCCTGCGGCAGCAGGTCGGTGACGGTCACCCGCGCCGCGCCCGCGGCCTTGGCGGCGGCCACCACGAGGCAGCCGATGGGCCCGGCCCCCGTCACCAGCACGTGCCGGTCCTTCACGTCACCGGCCCGCCGGACGGCGTGCAGCGCGACCGACAGTGGTTCGGCGAGCGCGGCCCGCCGGAGCTCCAGCCCCTGCGGAACCGCCCTCAACTGCTCGGCGGGGACCACCACTTGGGACGCGAACCCGCCCTGTACATGCGGCATGCGGGCCGCGCTGCCGAGGTAGCGCGTGTCCCGGCACACGTTCGCACGCCCGTCGACGCACTCGGGGCACACCCCGCACGCAGTCGCCGGGTGCACCGCGACGGCCGTACCCGGCAGCGGACCTGTGGCCCCGGCACCGTACGAGACCACCGTGCCGACCACTTCGTGGCCCAGCACCATCGGCTCCCGCAGTCGGAAGTCCCCGACACCGCCGTGCCGCCAGTAGTGCAGATCGGACCCGCACACCCCGCCGTACCGGACGGCGACCAGCGCCTCCCCGGGCCCGGCGGACGGGACCGGCAGTTCGTCGACCCGCAGATCGTCCTGCCCGTGAATCACACAGCCGAGCATCGCCAAGTCCCCTTCGCAGCACCTTTACAGCACACTGGTCATACCGCCGTCGACGTACAGCACCTGCCCGCTGACGAAGTCCGCGGCGGGTGAGGCGAGGAAGAGCACCCCGCCGACCAGGTCGTCCGTACGGCCCCAGCGCCCGGCCGGGGTGCGTCGCCGCACCCAGGCGCTGAACTCCTCGTCGTCCACGAGGGGCTTGGTCAGCTCGGTCTCGATGTAGCCGGGGCCGAGCCCGTTGACCTGGACCCCGTACGGACCCCAGTCCGCGCACATGCCCTTGGTGAGCATCTTGAGCGCGCCCTTGGTGGCCGCGTACGGGGCGATGCCCGGACGGACGACCTCGCTCTGGAGCGAGCAGATGTTGATGATCTTGCCGTGACCGCGCTCGGTCATCCCTCGCGCGGCCTCGCGGCCGACCAGGAACGCGCTCGTCAGGTTGGTGTTCAGGATCCGGTGCCAGTCCGAGTCCGTGAACTCCAGGAGCGGGGCCCGCAGCTGCATGCCCGCGTTGTTGACCAGGATGTCGAGCGGGCCCACCCGCTCCTCGACATCCGCTATTCCGGCGGCGACCGAGGGACCGTCGGTGACGTCGAATATCGCCGTGTGGACGTCGCCGGGCAGTTCGGAGGCGGCCTTCTTGAGGCGTTCACCGTCGCGCCCGTTGAGGACCACGGTGCAGCCGGCCTCCGCCAGCCCGCGGGCGAGCGCCAGCCCGATGCCGCGGCTGGAGCCGGTGACCAGGGCCGTACGGCCGCTGATGTCGAAGAGAGGGTGAGCCATCGTCGTATTCCTCGTCCTCGTCCTCGTCCTTCTAAATGACCAGCGACAGCAGGAGCACCAGTCCGCCCGCCACCACCGAGATGATCGTCTCCATCACCGACCAGGTCTTGACGGTCTGGCCGACGCTCAGGCCGAAGTACTCCTTGACCAGCCAGAAGCCGGCGTCGTTGACATGGCTGAAGAAGAGCGAGCCCGCGCCGATCGCCAGCACCAGCAGGGAGACGTGCGCGGTCGACATGTCGGCCGCGAGGGGCGCGACGAGACCGGCCGCCGAGATGGTGGCGACGGTCGCGGAACCGGTCGCGAGCCGGATGGCCACCGCGATCAGCCAGGCGAGCAGCAGCGCGGGAATCGACCAGTCCTTGGAGATCTCCAGGATCATCTGGCCCACACCGGAGTCGATCAGCGTCTGCTTGAAGCCGCCGCCCGCGCCCACGATCAGCAGGATTCCGGCGATCGGCGCGAGGGACTTCTCGACGGTCGTGGAGATCCGGTCCTTGGTGAAGCCGGCCGCGCGGCCCAGGGTGAACATGCCCATGATGACCGCGGCGAGCAGTGCGATCAGGGGCGAGCCGATGACGTCGAAGACACGCTGCACCATGTGCGTCGGGTCGTCCACGATGATGTCGACCAGTGCCTTGGACAGCATCAGCACGACGGGCAGCATCACGGTGGCGATGGTGACGCCGAAGCCGGGGCGCTTCTCCAGGTCCTCGGAGGCGCGGGTCGGGATCATCTTGTCCGGCGCCGGGACATCCACCCAGCGGGCCGCGTACTTCGAGAAGACCGGACCGGCGATGATCACCGTCGGGATGGCGACCAGGACACCGAGGGCCAGCGTGAGACCGAGGTTGGCCTTGACCGCGTCGATCGCGACCAGCGGGCCGGGGTGCGGCGGGATCAGGCCGTGCATCACGGACAGACCGGCCAGCGCCGGGATGCCGATGCGCATCAGGGAGTAGTTGCCGCGCTTGGCCACCATCAGCACGACCGGGATGAGGAGCACGATGCCGACTTCGAAGAAGAGCGGCAGACCGATGACGGAGGCGATCAGCACCATCGCCCACGGCATGGCGCGCCCGCCCGCCTTGGCGAGGATGGTGTCCACGATCTGGTCGGCGCCGCCGGAGTCGGCGAGCAGCTTGCCGAGGATCGCGCCGAGGGCGATCAGGACACCCACACCGGCAACGGTCGAGCCGAGACCGGCCGTGAAGCTGAGGATGACCTTGTCGATCGGTGCCCCGGCGAAGGCACCGAGCGCCAGCGAGCCGATGGTCAGGGCCAGGAAGGCGTGCAGCTTGAACTGGGTGATGAGCAGGACGATGACGGCGATGCCCGCCAGGACAGCGATACCCAGCTGAGCATGGCCCGCCGAGGTGATCGGCTCGACGGCGTCCGCTGCCAGCATCTCGACGCTGAGTCTGGTCACGGTGGTTTCCTTGCTTGAGAAACGTACGAGGGAAGGAAAAAAGGGTTACTGCGAGAGCCGGCCGAGCCCCTGGAGTGCGGCCACGGCCCGTTCGGTGATCTCCGCGGGGTCGCCGGAGACGTCCACGGAGACACCCGCCTCGTCCGCTTCCAGCGGCTGGAGGGTGGCGAACTGGGAGTCCAGGAGTGCCGTCGGCATGAAGTGCCCCTGGCGGTGCGACATCCTGTCCTCGATCAGCGCGCGGTCACCGGTCAGATGGACGAAGACGGCTCCGGGCGCCTCGGCCCGCAGCCGATCGCGATAGCTGCGCTTGAGCGCCGAGCTGCTGACCACTCCACCGAGCCCGGCGCGGCTGTGCGCCCAGCGGCCGATGGCGTCCAGCCAGGGCCACCGGTCGTCGTCGGACAGCGGTGTCCCGGCCGTCATCTTGTCGATGTTGGCCTGGGGGTGGAAGTCGTCGCCCTCGGCGTACGGAACGCCGAGCCGGGCCGCAAGCAGGGGACCGATGGTGGTCTTGCCGGTGCCTGCCACGCCCATGACCACGACGACATGGGGGGTACTCATTGCTGCCTCGCTGTCTTCGTCGACATCTGATGTCGACGACACTGAAACTCATTAGGTACGACGAATTCAAGAGTCTGTGACATATAAGTCTGACTTTTTGTTCCAGCTGGGAGCCTCGTACGCTGACTCCATGAGCACACGGGGCCGGGGCCTGCACGGACATGTACTGGAATGCCTCGGGCCGGCGATCACGGCGGGTGAGTACCCGCCGGGTAGCGTGCTGCGCACGGACGAGCTCGCGCAGCGCTTCGAGGTCTCGCGCTCCGTCATGCGCGAGGCGGTCCGGGTGCTGGAGTCCATGCACCTGGTCGAGTCCCGCCGCCGGGTCGGAGTGACGGTCCGCCCCAAGGCGGAGTGGAATGTGTACGACCCTCAGGTCATCCGGTGGCGACTGGCCGGCGCCGACCGGCCCCACCAGCTGCGTTCGCTCACCGTGCTGCGTTCCGCGGTCGAACCGATCGCCGCGGGGCTGGCCGCCAAGAACGCCACCGCCGAGCAGTGCGCCGAGCTCACCGAGTGCGCCCTGGGCATGGTCGCCAACTCACGTGGCCAACAACTGGAGGCGTATCTCGTCCACGACGTCGCCTTCCATCGGGTGATCCTCAACGCCTCGGGCAACGAGATGTTCGCCCGCCTCGGCGACGTGGTCACCGAGGTCCTGGCGGGCCGTACCCATCACGAGGTCATGTTCGAGGACCCCGACCCCGCCGCCGTCACCCTGCACGTACAGGTCGCGGAGGCCGTCCGCGAGGGCGACGCCACCCGCGCCGAGGAGCTCACCCGCGAGATCACGGTCGGCGCGCTCCAGGAGCTGGACATCCTCGCGCCCTGACAGTTACTCGACGAAGTCCCCGTCCACGTACACCCACGCCCCGTCGACCCGCTCGAACCGGCTCCGCTCGTGCAGCGAGCCGCCCCGGTAGGAGGCCCGGAAGGTCACGGTCCCCACGGAGTGGAAGGCCGACCCCTGGCTCGCCGCGAGGATCTCCAGGCCGGTCCACCGCATCCCCGGGTCGAACTCCACCCGCGGCGGCCGTGTCCTCGGATGCCAGGTACGCAGCAGATAGCCCTCGTCCCGCTGCACGAAGGCGCTGTAGCGCGACCGCATCAGAAGCTCGGCGGTCGGCGCGGCGGCGGCACCGCGGTGAAACCGTCCACAGCACTCGGCGTACGGCTCGGGCAGCCCGCACGGGCAGCTACGACTGGTCATGATCGCCATTCTGTCTGCACTCTGCACCCTGCCTAGGCCGAGTCGGTGTTCGTCGGCGGGTAAGTCGGCCGGGCCGGAAGTGCCACGGACGGCTGGGGCGGCGGCGGCAGCGCCGCGTCGTACAACCACGCGGTGAACAGATCGTCCAACGGCTCCGCCGCGTAGCGCGCCGCATGCGCGGTGAAGGCCGCCGTGGTGACGGCGCCGCCCCGGTGCAGGGCGGCCCAGCCGCGCAGCATACGGAAGAAGGCGGTGTCGCCCATCGCGCAGCGCACCGCGTGCACGGTGAGCCCGCCGCGCTCGTACAGCCGGTCGTCGAACATCAGCTTGCGGCCCGGGTCGGCCAGGACGAGATCCTGCGGCTGTGCGGACAGCTTCCGGTGCGCGAGGGCGGCCAGCTGCTGCGCCGTACGACCGCCCGAACGCTCCGACCACAGCCACTCGGCGTACTTCGCGAACCCCTCGTTCAGCCAGATGTGCCGCCAGTCCGCGATGGACACGCTGTTGCCGAACCACTGGTGCGCCAGCTCATGCGCGACCAGCCGCTCCGAACTCCGCGACCCGTCCACATGGTTGGCGCCGAACAACGACAACCCCTGTGCCTCGACGGGGACATCGAGCTCCTCCTCCGTCACCACCACCGCGTACTCGCCGAACGGATACGGCCCGAATATCTCCTCGAACAGTTCCATCATCGCGGGCTGCCGCGCGAAGTCCCGGGAAAATTCACCGAGTAGACGCACCGGCAGATGTCCGGACTGTGGTACGCCACCGAGGCCGGGATCGCCGAGCAGCACCGTCTGGTACTTCCCGATCGACAGCCCGACCAGATAGCTCGACGTCGGCGCCGCCTGCTCGTACACCCACGTGGTCGTCGAAGCCTTCGTCGTGCGGGTCAGCAGCCGGCCGCCCGCCACCACCGAGTACGAGGACGGTGTGGTGATCGAGATCTGGTACGACGCCTTGTCGGCGGGCCGGTCGTTGCACGGGTACCAGGAGGGCGCACCGACCGGCTGGCTCGCCACCAGCGCCCCGTCCTCCAGCTCCTCCCAGCCGATCCCGCCCCAGGGGCTGTTGACCGGCTTGGGGTTGCCCGCCCAGTGCACCTCCACGGTGAAGGCGGACCCGGCCCGGATCGGCTTCGCCGGGCGGATGCGCAGCTTGCCGCCCCGGTGCGTGTAGTGCGGTGTCTTGCCGTCGACGCGGACCCGGCCGATCCGGAAGTCGGCCAGGTTCAGCTGGAATTCGGCGAGCGGACCACGGCCCGCTATGGCGTTGAGCCGCGCCGTCCCGGACAGCCGGTTCGGGCCGGGGCGGTAGTCCAGCGCGAGCTCATACCGGTGCACCCGGTAGCGGGGATCGCCGTTGGCCGGGAAGTACGGGTCCGATCCCACTGTCTGCTGAACGCTCACTGCTGCGTCTGCTCCCTGCGCTGTGCTCGTACGACGTGCCGGTGCCTCGTCCCCGGACGCCGTACGGGCCGCGCCTAGGAACGCCATGCTTCGATCGGGTTGCCCAGCCAGCGGGTGTCGTCGGGAACGGATTCGGCCGCCATGACGAGCGACGCGGGTCCCAGCGTGCTGCGCGCCCCGACCGTGCTGCCGGGAAGGACGATTCCGCCCGGGCCCAGAGTGGCGCCCTCACGGAGGACAACAGTATCCGTCCGCAAGATCCGGTCGTGGAAGAGGTGAGTCTGCAGGACACAGCCCCGATTCACGGTGGAAGCATCGCCGAGGGAGACCAGGTCCGTCTCCGGCAGCCAGTAGCTCTCGACCCAGGCGCCCTTGCCGATCCGCGCGCCGAGCCCGCGCAGCCACGCCGTCATCAGCGGCGTACCGGGCACGGATCCGGCCAGCCACGGCACGGCCACCACCTCGACGAACGTGTCCGCCAGCTCGTTGCGCCACACGAACCCGCTCCACAGCGGGTGCTCACCGGCCCGGTGCCGGCCCACGAGCAGCCACTTCGCCACGATGGACAGCAGGCACGCGACCGCGCCCACACCGAGCAGCACGACCCCGCCGAGCAGGGCCGCCCAGGCGCCCAGCGCACTGAACGCGGCCACGGTCAGCACCGCCAGCGCCGCCGAGCAGAACACCGGGGCGATCCGGCACAGCTCCACCAGACCGCGTGCCCACAGCAGCCGCGCGGGCGGGTCGTACGTACGGCTCTGATCGCCGTCCTGGGTCGAACGCGGCAGCTTCACCGGCGGCAGCCCCAGATACGAGCTGCCCTTCTTGGCCTTCTTCGGCGTCGCCGACAGCACCCCGACCAGACCGCCGTCCGGCACGCTGCGGCCCGGCGCGGTCATCCCGGAGTTGCCCAGGAACGCCCGCCGCCCGATCTCGGCCCGCCCGATCTTCACCCAGCCGCCGCCGAGCTCGTACGGCGCGGTCAGGGTGTCGTCCGCGAGGAACGCGCCCTCGCCGACCGTGGTGAGGCTCGGCAGCGCCAGCACGGTGGACACCTCCGCCCCCCGCCCGATCTTCATACCCAGCAGCCGCAGCCATACCGGCGTGATCAGCCCGGCGTACAGCGGGAACAGCGTCTCGCGGGAGCGGTCCATCAGCTGCGTGACCGTCCAGGCCTGCCAGCCGATCCGGCTGTGCGTCGGATACGTGCCCGCCCGCAGGCCCAGGCTGAGCAGTCGTACGGCGATCAGGAGCAGCAGCGCGTACGCCAGCCCGAAGGCCAGCGCCGCCGGGACCAGCGCGACCGCGGCACCGCGCAGCGCGTCACCCAGCCCGGCGTCCGCGCCGATGAACACATGCGCCACCAGGAGCGCGGCCACGCCCGCCAGCAGGGGCAGCGCGGTCAGCGCGAAGCCCGTCGCGCCGTACATCGCGCGCCAGTACGTCCCACGCCGCGGGTGCTCCTTGGGCCAGGCCCGCTTCGCCTTCCCGAGCTTCACGGCGGGCGCTCCGGACCAGCGCTGCCCGGTGGGAATCTGTCCGGCGACGGCGGAACCCGGGGCCACCTCGGCCCGCTTGCCGACCCGCGCTCCCGGGAAGAGCATGCTGCGCGTCCCGACCACCGCTCCGGCGCCCACCTTGACCGGGCCGATCTCCAGCCGGTCACCGTCCAGCCAGTGCCCCGACAGGTCCACCTCGGACTCGACGGCGGCACCCCGGCCCAGCTTCAGCATGCCGGTCACCGGCGGCAGCGAGTGCAGATCCACGTCGGCGCCGACCTTGGCGCCCAGGGCACGTGCGTAGCGCTCCAGCCAGGATCCGGTCAACGAGGTCGCGCCGCTGAACTCGACCAGCCGCTCGGCGGTCCACAGCCGCAGATGCACGCTCCCACCGCGCGGGTGGCGGCCCGCCTTCACGCCCCGCAGCAGCAGCCGCGCCCCGCCCGCGGCGATCGCGAGCCGACCCGGCGGGCTGAAGAGCACCACGGCCCCGGCGGCGACGAGCCACCACGACGCCGTCGGCGCCCACGGAAACGGCCCGAACCAGTGCAGTACGTTCCCGAGCGCGGCCAGCGCCACGGTCCAGCGCAGGCCCAGCAGCGTGAACAGGGGGATCAACAGGAGGAGCTGGATCGCCTTGGCCCGCACGGGCACCGGCGCGATGGTCCGCTCGGCGCCGTCGTCCTGTGCGGACTTCTCCAGGTGCCGGGCCAGCTTACGCAGGACGGGCTGCTGATAGATGTCGAGCACGGCGGCGCTGGGGTAGCGGGAGCGCAGCTTCGTCGTGAGCTGCGCGGCGGCCAGACTGCTGCCGCCGATCGCGAAGAAGTCGTCGGACGCGCTGCCGACCGGAATGCCGAGCACCTCGCTCCACTGCTCCGCGAGCCAGGCCTCGGTGCCGTACAGCTGCTCCTTCGCACCGCCGCTCTCCAGGCCCTCCAGCGGCCAGGGCAGCGCGTTGCGGTCGACCTTGCCCGACGTCCGGGTCGGCAGATCCTCGACCGGGGCGAGCAGCGGGACCAGGGCGGCGGGCAGCTCGGCGCGCAGCTTCTCGACGGCACTCGCGTGGTCCCAGCCGTCCTGGGTGACGATGTAGCCGACGAGCAGCTGATTGCCGCTGCGGGCGGTGCGGACCGCCGCGGCGGCACCCGCCACACCGGGCAGCGCCTGCAGCGCCGCGTCCACTTCCCCCAGCTCGATCCGGCGCCCGCCGAGCTTGATCTGCTCGTCGGCCCGCCCGAGAAAGATCAGTCCCTCGGAGTCCGCCTTGACCAGGTCGCCGCTTCGGTACGCCCGCTCCCAGCCGAGCGACTCCAGCGGCGCGTACTTCTCCGCGTCCTTCTCGGCGTCGAGATACCGGGCGAGCCCGACCCCGCCGATCACGAGCTGGCCGCTGTCGCCCATCGCGACCGGCTGCCCGGCCTCATCGACCACGGCCAGCTCCCAGCCGTTCAGCGGCAGCCCGATCCGAATCGGCTCCGCGCCGGTCATCAGGGAGGCGCAGGCGACCACGGTGGCCTCGGTGGGCCCGTAGGTGTTCCACACCTCGCGCCCCTCGGTGACGAGCCGCTGGACCAGCTCGGGCGGGCAGGCCTCACCGCCGAAGATCAGCAGACGTACGTCGTTGAGGGTCTCGGGCTCCCAGAGCGCGGCGAGCGTGGGCACGGTCGAGACCACGCTGATCTCCTGCTCGACCAGCCAGGGCCCGAGGTCGGCACCACTCCTGACCTGCGACCGCGGAACGGGTACGAGGCAGGCCCCGTACCGCCAGGCCAGCCACATCTCCTCGCACGAGGCATCGAACGCGACGGACAGGCCCGCCATGACCCTGTCGCCCGGACCGATCGGGTCCTCGGTCAGGAACAGCTCGGCCTCGGCGTCCACGAACGCGGCGGCGCTGCGGTGACTGACGGCCACCCCCTTGGGCTTGCCGGTGGACCCGGAGGTGAAGATGATCCACGCGTCGTGCTCGATGCCGGGGCGCGCGGCGGGAACATCCGACGCGTCGGTGAGGGTCAGCCGGTGCTCGGCCCCGATGACGGCCCGCACCTCCGCCTCCCCGAAGACCAGCTCGGCCCGCTCGTCCGGGTCCTCGGCGTCCACCGGCACATAGGCGGCTCCGGCGGCCAGTACGGCGAGGATGGCGACGTACAGCTCATTGGTACCGGACGGGACCCGCACGCCCACCCGGTCACCGAGGCCCACCCCGGCGGCGCTCAGCCGCCGTCGCAGGGTCTCGACCTCGGCGGCCAGGGCGCGGTAGGTGAGGGCGCGGTGGCCGTCGTCGAGGGCGGGCTCGTCGGGGTACGCCCGGACGGTGGCGTCGAGGATGTCGACCAGCGTGCGCGGCGAGGCGGCGACGGACGCGGAGAAGCGCGCCGTGTCGCCGAACTCCGCGCGCACCTCCTCGTCGAACAGCGCGAGTGCGGGGCCTTGCTCGAGGGCTGCCATCGGGTCCTCACGTGTCGTTTCCCGGAACTTCCCGGGCGCCGACGGGCCCACAGGTATGCCTGAGGATCTTCCGTCAGCTCCAACCAAGCGTGAAATTTTAGTACGACGCTAGCCGCTGACCTGCGCCGCAGCCACGCGAGGCGGCCTTCGGGGCGCATCGGAGGTACTGGTTCCGGGGCTCTGACGTGCGGGTATGTCATCTTGACGAGATCTGTCCCACATCTGCCTGTAACACGCAATGGATGACGGAGGATTCGGGCGTTGTGCGCCCGCGCCCGACCGGATCGTGGACAGGGACCGACGCCCCGGCCGTCCGCCTCGGCCGCGACCTGCGCCGAACTGCTCCCAGATCCATTCCCGTTGGGCCACCATGGTCAGTCAGGGCTCGGGTGCGTCGAGGGGCATGGGGAGACTTGTGACGGGGAGGCCACCAACAGGGCACGGCGGCACTGGACGACGCCTCCTCATCACCGTCGGTATCAGCAGGTACCAGCGTTTGGGGGAGGAGAACCAACTCCTGCGGGCGACCGGCGACGCGGCCAGGATCCGAGAGCTGTTCAACGACTTCGGCTACCCGAACGCGGGCCTTGCCCTGGGTGACTACAGCAGCGCGGAGTACATCAAGCGCACCCTGAGCCACTGGGCACGAGACGTCGAGCTGACCGAGCACGACGTCGTCGTCTTCTACTTCGCGGGCCACGGCATGGTGGAAGGCCGTGACCGGCACTACCTGTTCTGCTGGGACAGCGATGAACGCGACCCGGCGGCCACCGCGCTGGCCAGCGAGGACGTCGTACGTGTCCTGGCCGCCGCGGGCTGCCGGAACCTCTTGCTGATCCTCGACGCGTGCTACGGAGGCGTGGGCACCGCCGATGCCGCCCGGTACGCGCTTCGGGCCGTCGCCCATCGTCTGGGCGACGGTTCGACGAGCGGCGGCATGTGGTTCCTGTCGTCGGCCCGAGCCAAGGACGAGGCCGAGGACGGCGCCTTCGTGGACGCTCTCGTATCGGCCGTCGAGACGGTGACCGCGCGCACCGGCCAGCGTCAGCGGTACCTGGACCTCACCGAACTGGTGGAACAGGTCAACACCACCCTCGCGCACACCGGTGCCGGAGGCCAGCGCGCCGAACTCGCCGCCGGACTGAGTACCGGCCTCGCGCCCTTCTTCGCCAACCACGGCTACCAACAGGACCTTCCGGCCGTCGGAACGGACCTCGAGACCCAACGGCTCGTCACCAAACGGGACCTCTACGACCACTTCGGACCCCGCTCCCGAGGTGTGGAGTTCGAGTCCGAGCAGGGCCTGTACTTCAGCGGACGTGACCGGCTGTTGCGGGAGCTCGTCGGCTGGCTCACGGCGGGGAGGGACGACGGGAAGGGACGGATCGTCACCGGCAGCCCCGGCTGCGGAAAGTCCGCTGTGCTCGGGCGGGTGGTGACCCTGTCCGACTCCGAGTACCGGCGCCATCTGGGAGTTGACGCCCTCGCCACGGACATGGTCGTGCCCGAGAACTGTGTCGACGCCGCCGTGCATGCCCGGCACAAGAGGCTCGAAGAGGTCGTCCAGCAGATAGCGAGTGTCCTCGGCCACGACGTCGAGGGGCCCGGCGACCTCTTGCGCGAGGTGAGCCGCCGTACCGCGGACGGTGAATCGGTCGTGATCGTGGTGGACGCGCTGGACGAGGCGGGCTCCGGTACGGCCGCGGACACCGGTGGCCGCGGCGAGCCCCGGCGCATCGCCCGGGAACTGCTGCGCCCGCTCTCCGACATCCCCGGTGTCCGTCTGCTCGTCGGCACCCGAAGAGAGCTGGTGAGCAGTCTGGGCAACGGAACCATGAAGGTCTTCGACCTGGACCGGGAAGAGTATCTGGGAAGCGACGACGTCGCCGGTTACGTCCGCAAGGTGCTGCTGGCGAAGAACGAACCGCATGTCCAGACCCCTTACCGGGCCCTGCCCGAGCTCGCCGAGGAAGTCGCCCGCGCGGTGGCGGCCCGCGCGGACCGGGTGTTCCTCGTGGCCCGGATGACCGCGCGGAGCCTGCGCGGGATGGAAACCCCCATCGATACCGGCGTCCCGGGTTGGCAGAACGGCCTGCCCAGCGAGATCGGTGAGGCTTTCGACGACTATCTGGCCCGCTTCGAGGCCGACGAGCCGCGGGTACGCAGACTGCTCGTCCCGCTGGCCTTCGCCGAGGGGCAGGGGCTGCCGCGCGGGTCCTTGTGGAGCCGCCTGGTGACAGCGATCTCCGGCGTCTCCTGCACCCAGGAGGACATCGACTGGCTGCTGTCGAAGGCGAGCGCCTATGTCGCCGAGGTGGTGGAGGACGACCGCTCCGTCTACCGCCTCTACCATCAGGCCCTCGCGGAGCATCTACGAGCCGACCCAGGGCTCTTTGCTCGCGACACCCAGCGCCGGATCGTCGACGCTCTGCGCGGCGCGGTCTCCTCCGCGTCGTCCTCCGCCGGGCCCGACTGGTTCGCCGCCCACTCCTACGTGAGGGCCCACCTGGCCACCCACGCGGCGGCGGCGGGGGTACTGAGCGAGCTCGTCCGTGATCCGGGGTTCCTGCTGGCGGCCGAACAGCTCGCCCTGCTGCAAGCGTTCTCCAACGCCCCGACGGGTACCACCGGAAGCATTCGCACCGCTTACGAACAGGTGGCCCACCTGCTGACCACGAGCAGACCGCTGGGAGAGCGTGCCGCCTACCTCCAACTCTCGGCCCGCCGATGCCAGTGCGGTGACCTGGCCACCCGAATCGACGAACTCGATCTGCTCCTGCCCTGGTCGGCACGCTGGGCCGTCTGGTCGCCCACCGGTGCGCACCGCCAGCTCATCGGCCACGAATCGGCGGTCACCGCCATTGCCGCGGGAGCACTGGACGGCCGGCCGATCGCCGTGACGGGGAGCTCCGACGGCACCGCCCGGGTCTGGGACCTCATCACTCATCGCCAGATCGGTCAGCCGCTGGAGGCCGGGCGAGAGGTCAAGTGCGTTGCCATGTGCGACCTCGGGGAGTACAGCCTCGCTCTGACCGGCGGTGACGACGGTTCCGTCTCGCTCTGGGACCTGTCGACGGGACGTCAGACGCGCCCGCCCCTGAGGGGACACACCAACGTCGTCCAGGCGGTGACCACATACGAACTCTCCGGCGAGATGCTCGCCGCCACGGCCAGCGCGGACGGCACCGTCAGGGTGTGGGAGCTGGCGTCAGGCCGTCAGCGGGGAGACACGATCACAGGGCACGGCGGTGGCGTCACCGGCGTCGTCTGCGCCGAACTCGGCGACCGTCCCGTGCTGATCACAGCCGGCGACGACAGCCGGGCCCGGATATGGGACCTGAGGACGTATGAGCCCGTGGGCGAGCTGATCGGCCACACCGGCGCAGTCACCGGGGTCGCGGTGGGCGAGGTCGGGGGGCGGGTGGTCGTGGCGACGGTGAGCCAGGACAGCACCGCCGGGCTGTGGGATCTGGCGACACGGCAGCAGATCGGCGAGCCCCTGCGGCTGGACGTGTACGGCGGCGGTGGCGGCGTGGCTCTGGGCCGGGTCGACGCGAACCCGGTCCTGGTCGTGAGCAAGGGTCCGGTGGCCGAGCTGTGGAATCCCGAGAGCCGGCGGCCCGTCGGTCAACCTCTGACCGGACACACCAACTGGGTTCTGGCGGTGGCGACGACCAGTGTGAACGGCCGACCCGTGGTCATCACCGGAGGAGCGGACGGTACCGCGCGCATCTGGGACCTGACCTCCGAACAGCCCCTCGCCGCACACAGCGGGACCGTGCGGACCGTGGCTCTGTCCGACTTGGGCGGCCGCACGGTGGCGGTGACCGGCAGCGACGATACGACCGCCCGGATCTGGGATCTGGATGCGGGGAGACAGGACGGATCGCCACTCGTGGGCCATCAAGGGCCTGTCTCAGCGGTGGCTTTCGTGAAGCTCCGTACGGGACCGGCGATCATCACGGCCGGGAACGACACCACGATCAGGGTGTGGGACTCCGTGACACGCCGACAACTCGGCGCCGTTCTGTCGGGCCACACCAACAGGGTGTCGACTCTCGCGCTGTGGTCCCATGAGGGGCGGGACGTACTCGTCACAGGGAGCCACGACGGCACCGTACGGCTGTGGGACCTGGATTCCCGGGAACAGGTCGGAGAGCCCTTGGTCGGGTACTACGGAGACATCCAGGGGCTGGCGACCGGACGCTGGGGCACCCGGCAGGTCGTCATCGCCACCGGCAGGCAGGGGGCTCACGCCTGGGATCTGGCGGAAAGGACGTCGGTCGCCGCGCTCGACCTGCATGACGAGGCGCTGCGCCCGGTTGCCGTGGGATGCGTGGGAGAGTCCGCGCTCGCACTCCTCGTACGCGGTGACGGCGCACTGCTCCTGCACGACCTCGGCTCCGCGGAACTGCCCGCGACCCCTTTCGCGGAGCCGAGGCACAGGGTGGTGTCTGCCACGTTCGGGCAGGT
This sequence comes from Streptomyces sp. NPDC048275, assembly GCF_040652275.1. Taxonomy (NCBI): domain Bacteria; kingdom Bacillati; phylum Actinomycetota; class Actinomycetes; order Kitasatosporales; family Streptomycetaceae; genus Streptomyces; species Streptomyces sp. NPDC048275. The sequence continues at coordinate 111,560 of NZ_JBEZLR010000016.1, read as the reverse complement.
CCGGGGGCGGACCGTCGTCCTTGCGGCGGACACCAGAGGCGATGTGTTCCTGTTGTCCGTACCCGATGGCGAGAAGCTGGGACGGACCTTGCGGGGGCACAACGGCGCACCGCAGTGCCTGGCCGTGGGGGAGATCAATGGCGCGCCGACCGCTGTGACGTGCCGGGGGACGGAAGTGCGGCACTGGGATCTGACGACGGGTGAACAGGTGGGCGAGCCGCTGAGTGGGCACACCGTCTCCGTCAACGCGGCCGCGATCGCGCGTGTGGGTGGGCGGCCGACCGTGGCACTCGTGGGTGCCGACAACACCATCCGCATGCGCGACCTGGAAAGCGGGGACCCGGTCGGCTCGCATGTGACGGGTCACATGGGGGAGGTGCGGGACATCGCGTTGCTCGTCAAGGACGACCATCTGCTCGCGGTGACCGGGGGCGTCGATTACAGCGCCCGTCTCCATGACCTGACGACGGGCAGCGAGACGGCACGGCTGGTCGGTCACATGGACTGGGTACGCGGTGTGTGCACCGGCACGGTGCACGGGCGCAGTGTGGTGCTCTCCGCCAGTGACGACGAAATGGTCTATGTCTGGGACGTCGTCACTCGACAGCGTGTCGCGGAACTCAGCGGGCACAAGGGATACGTCTACTCGGCCGTGGTCGGTGACATCGACGGGCATCCCGTTGTTGTCACTGGGGGTGACGACGGCGCCCGGCTGTGGGACCTGGCCGCGGCAGAACAGCTCGGCCGCCCCATCGGACCGCTCGGCGGGTCCGTCAGCGCTGTGGCGCTCGGCGTCATGGGCGGCCGGACCGTCGTGCTCACCGGCGACTCGGACGGCGTGGTGGACATCTGGGATGCCTTGACCCACGAAAGAGTCGAGATGTCGGCCGCGATGTCGCACACCGCCCCGATCAGCAAGCTGGCCCTGGAACACCAGGTGGATGCCACCAGGCTGGTGGTGGGCAGCGAGGACGGCGCCGTACGGATGTGGAACCTGGACGCCGGAACACTCGTCGGAGAACTCCAGCTGGGGGCCGGCGTGAATGACGTGGCCCTTGGGCCGGACAGCTTCCTGTGCGTGGCCACCGACATGGGCGTCGTCGCCTTCACGCACGGCTGGGGCGGTGTCCTGTGAGTGCCATCGTCTTCGTCCATGGCATTGCCCAGCAGCTCCACGGGCCTGAGACCCTGCGGGCGGCATGGGCCCCGGCGCTGCGGGACGGCCTCCTGATCGCGGGCGCAAAGTCGGACGAGGCGGCGACGGCCTCCTCGGTCGCCTTCTACGGCGATCTGTTCCGCCGTCGCGGAGCACGCTCGCTCGGCGAACCGCCGCTGGACGCCGCCGACGTCGACGAGGGCCTCGAACGGGAACTGCTGCTGGCCTGGTGGGAGGAGGCGGCACGGACGGAGAGCGCGGTTCTGGGGCCCGACGAGCTCACGAGGCTGCGCACGCCTTCCGTCGTCCAGCGGGCGCTGCACGCGCTCAGCCATTCCGCCTTCTTCGCGGGGCTGGCCGAGAACATGCTGATCGGGGCTCTGCGGCAGGTGCGGCTGTACCTGACCGACGACGGCGTCCGGGCGGCCGTACGGGCGCGGGTGGAGAGCGCGGTGACCGACCGCACAAGGGTGGTCGTCGCCCACTCCCTGGGCTCCGTGGTCGCCTATGAAGCGCTGTGCGCACACCCGGAATGGCCGGTACACACCTTCGTCACCCTGGGATCACCGCTCGGCATCCCGAATCTGGTCTTCGACCGGCTGCTGCCCACGCCGACGAGTGACCGGGCCCACTGGCCGGGAGCCGTACGGAGCTGGTCGAACATCGCCGACCGAGGGGACGTGGTCGCCCTGGTCAAGCACCTGGCGCCGCGGTTCGGCGAGAGGCTGGTGGACCTGACGGTGCACAACGGGACCAAGGCGCATGATGTGCGCCCCTACCTGACGGCTGTGGAAACCGGGCAGGCGGTGCTCATGGGACTTCGGGGTGACCACGGGCCGCACGAACCTCCCGGTCGTCCTTGAAAAGCAGAAAACCCCACGAGAAGTGGGGTCTCAGCTGGTGTCCGAGGGGGGACTTGAACCCCCACGCCCGATAAAGGGCACTAGCACCTCAAGCTAGCGCGTCTGCCATTCCGCCACCCGGACAAGGTGTATGTCGTGCGGGGTTTCCCTCGCGGCGACAGAGGAAACATTACCAGGCTTTCGAGGGCCTCTGATCACACCCCGTCGCCGCGTGAACGGCGTGTGACGGGCCGGGTCCGGTCTTGGGGTGGGGCGGGGTCAGAGGGAGGATGAGGAAGGAACCACCAGCAGTGACAGTGGGAGGAAGCAGCGTGAGCGAATCGAACACGGCCAGGAGCGTCTCTGGCGAGGACGAGGTCGTGGACCTCTGTCGCGAGCTGATCCAGATCGACACCAGCAACTACGGGGACCACTCCGGGCCGGGTGAGCGCAAGGCTGCGGAGTACGTGGCCGAGAAGCTCGCCGAGGTGGGGCTCGAACCGCAGATCTTCGAGTCGCACCGTGGCCGAGCCTCCACGGTGGCCCGTATCGAGGGCGTGGACCGCTCGCGGCCCGCGCTGCTCATCCACGGCCACACGGACGTCGTACCGGCGAACGCGGCCGACTGGACCCACCACCCCTTCTCCGGCGAGATCGCGGACGGGATGGTGTGGGGCCGCGGCGCGGTCGACATGAAGGACATGGACGCCATGACGCTGGCGGTCGTACGGGACCGGCTGCGCAGCGGGCGCAAGCCGCCCCGTGACATCGTCCTCGCCTTCCTCGCGGACGAGGAGGCGGGCGGTACGTGGGGGGCGCGGCACCTGGTCGACAAGCACCCGGACCTCTTCGAGGGCGTCACGGAGGCGATCGGCGAGGTCGGCGGGTTCTCCTTCACGGTCAACGAGAAGCTGCGGCTGTATCTCGTCGAGACCGCCCAGAAGGGCATGCACTGGATGAAGCTGACCGTGGACGGCACCGCCGGTCACGGTTCGATGATCCACAAGGACAACGCGATCACCGAGCTGTCCGAGGCCGTCGGGCGGCTCGGGCGGCACAAGTTCCCGGTGCGTGTGACCAAGACGCTGCGGCACTTCCTCGACGAGCTGGGCGACGCCCTCGGCACCGAGCTCGACCCGGAGAACATGGACGAGACGCTCGCCAAGCTCGGCGGCATCGCCAAGCTCATCGGTGCCTCCCTGCAGAACACCGCCAATCCGACCCAGTTGGGCGCGGGTTACAAGGTCAATGTCATTCCGGGCCAGGCGACGGCGCATGTCGACGGCCGTTATCTGCCGGGGTACGAGGAGGAGTTCCTCGCCGACCTGGACCGGATTCTCGGCCCGAAGGTGAAGCGCGAGGACGTGCACGCCGACAAGGCGCTGGAGACCACCTTCGACGGCGCCCTCGTCGACGCCATGCAGACCGCGCTGTCCGCCGAGGATCCGATCGCCCGCGCCGTGCCGTACATGCTCTCGGCCGGCACCGACGCCAAGTCCTTCGCCGACCTCGGCATCCGCTGCTTCGGCTTCGCCCCGCTGAAGCTGCCGCCGGAGCTGGACTTCGCGGGCATGTTCCACGGCGTCGACGAGCGGGTGCCGGTCGATGCCCTGAAATTCGGCGTACGGGTTCTCGACCGTTTCATCGAGGCGTCATGACGTGTTGACGTCGGTATTCGCCCGCGCGTACGGAGATCACCCGGGAAGGGTGAATGCGACCATAAGCTCGTAGCTCTAACAGTTCCTCCTCGTTACAGCTGATGTGATCCGCTACTTGGGATCGCATTTGCCAACTAGGAGGAATAATGATCAAGAAGATCGTCGCTGCCGCTGCCGCCACTGGTGGTCTGGTTCTCGCGGGTGCGGGCCTGGCGGTCGCCGACTCGGGTGCCCAGGGTGCCGCGGTGCACTCCCCGGGCGTCGTCTCCGGCAACGTCGTCCAGGTGCCTGTTCACGTCCCGGTGAACGTCTGCGGCAACACGATCTCGGTGATCGGGCTGCTGAACCCCGCCTTCGGTAACACCTGCATCAACGACTGATGTTGTGCCTCACCCCATGAGGGTCTGAGTCGGTCGGCCCCGGAGTGCACGCCATGCGCTCCGGGGCCGACCGACTTTCGGCGCACGCGCCAGTCGGGTGCGTGCGCTTTCCGGACAGTCCAAGCCCAGGATTTCAGGGCTCAAGGCAGGGATACAGCTATGCGACAGGTCACCCGCAAGGGCCTGATGACCGTGGCGGCCGCGACCGGCGTACTCGCCGCGACCGGGGGCTACGCACACGCCGACTCGGGTGCGAACGGCTTCAGTTCGGACTCGCCCGGCGTGCTGTCGGGCAACACGGTGCAGGCGCCGGTGAACGCGCCGGTGAACGTCTGCGGCAACACCGTGAACGTCATCGGGGCGCTCAACCCGGCGATCGGCAACAAGTGCGTCAACCATGGCGGCGGCCGCTCCTCCGGGGGCGGATACGGCGGCGGACACGCCGGGGGTTCGCCGGGCGTCGGCTCCGGAAACCACGTACAGGTCCCGGTCGACGTGCCGGTCAACGTCTGCGGCAACAGCGTCAACGTGGCCGGGATCGGCAATCCGGCGACGGGCAACTCGTGCGGGAACGGTGCCGGTGGGTCGGGTGGGTCCGATGGGTCCGGTGGTGGTCACCCCGCCACTCCGCCCGGCGGCGGCCACCAGACGCCCCCTCCGGGCGGGCCGGGCAACCCCGGCCACCCCGGGCAGCCGGGCACCCCGGGTCACCCCGGGCAGCCGGGCAACCCGGGTACGCCGGGCAACGCTGGGCACCCGGGCAACCCCGGTACGCCGGGCAACCTCGGTACGCCGGGCAGCCTCGGCAACCCGGGCACGTTGCCCGCCTCGCGCGTCGACCACCCTGGGACGCAGTCCGTCAGCCAGCCCGTGAGTGCCGCGCAGCTCGCCGCCACCGGCAGTGAGCTGCCGCTCGGCCTGGTGATCCCGGCGGGCGCGGGCGCGCTGCTCGCGGGCGCCGTGCTCTACCGCCGGGCGCGGGCGGCGGCGTAAGCACGAGGCGTAAACGGGTACGGCAAGAGCGAACGGAGCGGGCCCCGCACTGGCGGGGCCCGCTCCGTTTCAGCCGCTTTCGCTCACCACGTGGCGCGCACCTGGCGGATGATCCGTCGGCGCAACCGCACCCTGCGGCTGCCGTCGGGGTGCAGGCTCAGGCGGTCCAACTCCCAGTGTCCGTACTCCGCATGGTCCGTCAGCAGGCGTGTCGTGTCCTTGCGGGAGACCCCGCGTGGCACGTACACGTCGACAAATTCGTATTCCGGCATCGCATCTATTGTGCGGGCACAGGCCCGGTACGGATAGCGTCTGCACTATGTCTGATGCTGTGCAGCCCACCGCTGCCGAGGTACGCGCCGCCGCCGAGGCTGTAAAGACCGCACTCGATCGCCACCTGGCCGCGGTCGAGCGCAGGTCGGGCGACGACGACCCGGCCGTCTACGAGGCGTTCAACGAGCTGGCCGCCGCGGCCGAGGAGTACGACGAGCTGCTCTACGACCGCTACGACGAGGTCACCCCCTTCGAGATCCCCGGTACCGACGACACCCTGCTGCCGTACACGGGCCCCGAGGAGCCGAACGCGCTGAGCGTGCTGATCCGCCGGGACTACGCGGTGGTGGAGCCGCAGCGACTGCTGGCGCAGGCCCAGCGGGTGGAGGCCGTGGAGGAGGACGGGGCCACCGCGGCCGCCGGCTTCGACGCGGCGGCCGGTACCGTCCACGGCGCGCTCGGCGTCCTGTTCGGCGAGTTCGAACCCGACGAGATCGCCTCCCGGCACAAGGAGTTCGGCCTGGAGGAAGGGGACTCCACGCTCTGGGTCACGGCCGCGGACGAACCGGCCGACCCCGGTGAGTGGCTGGAGAGCCCCTTCGAATCGATCGACCCGCAGCGCGTCGTCTGTCGTTTCGACGTGAGCGCGGTCTTCGACGAGGAGTCGGACGACGACGAGATCGAGGACGAGACCGAGGACGACCTCGGCCCGGACGGCGAACTGGACGAAGACGGCGATCTGGAGCCGTTGGACGCCGATCGCTGAGCGTGCGCTGCAGGGGGTGGCGGTCACCGGGGGTTCGGTGGCCGCCACCTCCGTGTGTACGGCGGTGGGGGATCAGCCCGCTGCCGGGACCTGCGCCTTGAGAAGGGCGGGCAGGCGCGTGGTGCGCGGCTTCTGGGGGACCTCGGCCACCGCCCGCTGCAGGGCCTGCTCCACCCCGTGCACCACGGACAGATGGCGCTCGGCGCGGCCGAAGGCCGTGTAGACCCATGGCCTGGTCAGGGCCCCCGCGGCGTCGCCGGGGAGCACCACGACCGCGGCGGGCCAGCGCAGCCCGACCGCCTGGTGCGCCGTGAGCGCCCAGCCGTGCCGCACGGACTGCTCCACCCGCTCCTTCGGTACGACCACGGCGGCGCCGGAGCACTCCAGGTGCAACCCGTCCGCGTCGGCCTTCACCACGTGGCCCGGCACCGTACGACCCGGCACGGGGCAGTACGCGATCCGGTCGCCGGGGTCGAAGCCGCCGAAGCGGCCGGGGCCGGGGTTGAGCCGCTCCTTGAGCGCGGTGTTCAGCGCGCGCGTGCCGACAGCGCCACCGTGCCCAGGAGTGATCACCTGTGTCTGCTCGGCCGGGATGCCGATCGCCCGCGGCACCGAGTCCACGACCAGCTGCACGGTGCGGTGCACCGCCTCACCGGCATCGCGCACCGGGACGATCACGACCTCCTTGCCGGGCGCCTCGACCTGCTGAAGCTCACCGATGCCGACCCCGGAGACCAGCTCGCCGATGGGCCCGGGGTCCGGCGTCCGCGAGGCCACCTGCGGGCAGACCCGCGCCGCGAGCAGATCCGCGAACACGCGTCCCGGGCCGGCCGACCACAGCACCCCGGGATCCCCGCTCAGCACCAGCCGCGAGCCGTCCGGGAGCGATTCGGCGAGCACGGCAGCCGTCTCGACGTCCAGCTGCGGCGCGTCCAGGACGACGAGGAGGTCCAGGTCGAGGGCGCCGTCCGGGTCCCGGCCAGGGCCCTCCGCGCCGGACAGGAGCCCCGCCACGGTGCAGACACCGGTGCCCGCCCCCTCTTCGGTGCGGTCCGGCAGGTCGTACCGGGCCATCTGCACCGTGAAGCGGTCGCGGCCGCCCGGAGTGTGCGCGGAGGCCCAGCCACGCAGGCCGAGACCGCGAGCGGCGTACAGCAGTGCCGCCGCTTCGGCCTGGGACGCGTCTCCGCCGGTGTGCAGGACCAGGCCCTGGCCCGCGACCGCGCGGATCAGCTCCGCCGCGGAGCGCGCGGCCGATGCGGCGGCCCGCTCCCAGTCGGCGGCCGAACCGTCATCCTTCGGCACGGAGTTCATCATCCGGGCCAGTCCGTCGGCGAGGCTCTCCTCGGCCAGGGCGTACCGCTCCAGGCCGACGAGGATGCGGACCGGGCGCTCCTCCTCGCCCTCCTCGGCGCTGTCCTGCGCGGGGGCCGCCGGGTCGAGCGCGTCCTGGAAGACCAGGGCCTCGCCCTCCGCGAGGGTGCTCTGCACGGCCGCGTCCGGGTCCGGCACCGCGCGCTGGGAGAGCGCGGCGGTGAGCGCCGGGGCGTCGAGGGCGGTGTGTCCGGCGACGGCCGCCTGCTCGAGGAGCCACACGGTCAGCGCCCGGCCGCGCCGCTCGTCGTCCGGGCCGCACTCCGCGCCGAGCAGCGCCCGGGCGAACCCGTCGGCCTGCTCGGGCCGCACCCCGGCGACCCGCAGCAACTGCCAAGGGTCCTCGCGCAGTTGCTCACCGGCGCCCTCGCCCAGGGCCGCGACGACCTGCGGCGCGAGCGCGTCGGGCGCGCCGCCCTCGGTCAGCACGCCGCGTACGCCCTCGACGGCTTCCGCCGCGACGGCCGACCCCGCGCCGCTCGACGCGGCTCCGCCCGGGACGGCGCCGCTCGACGCCGCTTCGCCCGGGACCGCCGGCATGGGCTGCGCGCGCCGCGCACGCTCCGGAGCTGCCGCGCGCGGCGCCGCCTCGGGCTCGCGGAATGCGCCGGCCACAGGTGCCACGGGCTTCTCGCCGCTCTCCACGGCCCGCACCGCCGCGAGCAGATCCGCGGCCTTCCCGCTGAGCTTGGCCCCGGCCGCGACCGGCCCCTGCTTCTCGGCCTTCCGCCGCTCGATCCGCTCCCGCTCCAGGCGCTGGGCCGCCAGTTCGGCCTCGGCCTCCGACAACTGAGCGGCGCCTGCCGTGCCGGCGTCGTCAGCCGTGCCGGCCGAGGCGGTGGTGTCCGTGTCGCCCTCGACCGTGGCTCCCTCGGCGTCCGCGGCCTCTCCGGTCGAGGCCATGGCCGATCCCTGGGGCCCCTCGGATCCCGCGGTCTCGGGCTTCGCCGCCGCGCCGCCCTCGGAGTCGCCCGCGTCGGCAACCTGCGGGACTCCGGCCGCGCCCGGCACCCCCGGCTCCGCTTCCTCCGTGGTCTCGGGCTCCGTGCTCACAGCGTGCTCCAGTCGTGATCGGGATAGTGGTGCACCGGTGCCGACACATCGTCGAGCGCCCGGCAGATCTCGTCAGGAAGACTAAGGGTCTCCACTGACAACGCGGCCGTGAGCTGCTGCGCGTTGCGCGCGCCGACGATCGGGGCGGCCACACCGGGCCGGTCGCGAACCCAGGCCAGCGCGACCTGCAGCGGCGTGACCGCGAGGCCGTCCGCCGCGGTCGTCACCGCGTCCACGATGCCGCTCGCCGCGTCGTCCAGGTACGGCGCGACGAAGGGCGCGAGGTGCTCCGAGCCGCCCCGGGAGTCGGACGGCGTCCCGCCGCGGTACTTGCCGGTGAGCACGCCCCGCCCGAGCGGGGAGGAGGGCAGCAGGCCGACACCCAGGTCGAGGGCGGCGGGGAGCACCTCCCGCTCCACACCGCGCTGGAGCAGGGAGTACTCCATCTGCGTACTGGCGAGCCGGGTCCGTGCCCCGGGCGCCGCGAGCTGCCAGGTCGCCGCCTTGGCGAGCTGCCAGCCGCAGAAGTTGGAGACCCCGGCATATCGCGCGCGACCGCTGCTGACCGCGAGGTCGAGCGCCTGGAGGGTCTCGTCCAGCGGGGTGGCCGGATCGAAGGCGTGGATGTGCCACAGGTCCACGTAGTCCGTGCCGAGGCGCTGGAGCGAGGCGTCGAGCGCCGACAGGAGGTGCCCGCGCGAGCCGTCGAACCGTCGGTCCGGGTCGGGCACGCTGCCCGCCTTGGTGGAGATGACCAGGTCGCGGCGCGGCACGAGCCCCTCTATGAGCTGACCGAGCAGATACTCGGCCTCCCCGTCCCCGTACACATCCGCGGTGTCGACGAGGTTCCCGCCCGCTTCCCAGAACACCTTCAACAGGTCCGCGGCGTCATGTTCGTCGGTATCCCGCCCCCACGTGAGGGTGCCGAGTCCGATCCGGGACACACGCAGGCCGGTACGGCCGAGATGCCTCTGCTCCATGGACGCCGAGATTACTGGCCAGAACTCGCCTCGTGGGGGCCCTGTGGACAACCGGGATCAGCCGAGGCCGAACCGGTCCCTGCCATGGCGCCCACCAGCGCGCTAGGGTTCCGGCACAAGGGACGTTACTGATCGGTAAGGGGAATCGGCCATGCAGCTCGGGATCAACCTCGGCTACTGGGGCGCGGGAATGGACGCGGACAATCTCGCCGTCGCCAAGGAGGCCGACCGACTGGGATACGCCGTCTGCTGGGCCGCCGAGGCCTACGGCTCCGACGCGGCCACCGTGCTCACCTGGGTTGCCGCCCAGACCGAGCGTATCGACGTCGGCTCGGCCATCTTCCAGATCCCGGCGCGCCAGCCCGCGATGACCGCGATGACCGCCGCGACCTTGGACTCGCTGTCGGGCGGCCGCTTCCGCCTCGGACTCGGTGTCTCCGGGCCGCAGGTCTCCGAGGGCTGGTACGGCGTCAAGTTCGACAAGCCGCTGGCCCGCACCCGCGAGTACGTCGAGATCGTACGGAAGGCCATGACGCGGGAGCGCCTCTCGTACGAGGGTGAGCACTGGACGCTGCCGCTGCCGGGCGGCCCGGGCAAGCCGCTGAAGCTGACCGTGCACCCGGAGCGTGAGCACATTCCGCTGTATGTCGCCGCGATCGGCCCCAAGAACCTGGAGCAGACCGGCGAGATCGCCGACGGCGCGCTGCTGATCTTCCCGTCGGCCGACCACATCGAGGACACCGCGATCAAGTACCTGCGCGCGGGCCGCGAGAAGGCGGGCAAGACGATGGAGGGCTTCGACGTGTGCCCGACGCTGCCGCTCGCCCTCGGCGACGACAAGGACGTGCCGGCGCTGGCCGACATGTTCCGGCCGTACACCGCGCTGTATGTCGGCGGCATGGGCAGCCGCAAGCAGAACTTCTACAACCAGCTCGCCCAGCGCATGGGATACGAGAAGGAGGCCGCCGAGATCCAGGACAAGTACCTGTCCGGTGACAAGGAGGGCGCGGCCGCCGCGATTCCGCACGCGCTGATCGACCAGACCACGCTGCTCGGCTCCGTGGACCGTATCGCCGACCGCATGAAGGCGTACGCGGCGGCCGGGGTCAACACACTCACGCTGGCGCCCGCGGGCTTCACGCTGGACGACCGGATCGCCTCGCTCCGGGCCGGTTGCGACGCGCTGGAGCGTGCTGGTTTGGCGTAACCGCGGCGGATCGCTTCGCGGAAGAATTCTGCGGCCGTGGTGGGGGCTCGGGGGGTCTTCCCCGCCACGGCCGTCACGGGGAACAACGCGCAAAAGCCCCCTCGGTTACGCGCTTGGACCTCCCTCGTCGTCGTTCGTTTGGCGGATTTGTCCGACACATCGGTTGCCGTGCTCCTGGCATCCCATTTGACTCGTTTTCTGCTGAACCCTGCAGAGAGGTGCGAGTGATGCTTTCGGCCAAGAGTCTGTTTCAGGAGATCCTCGACAACGACGAGTCGTTCCGGCTCTTCTGCTCCATCGCCGCCAGTGGGGAATCGCAGGGGGGCTGGGAGAACGCGCGCATCGCCGCACTCGTCCCACAGAGCGAACGCGAGCTGGCGCCGAAGATCGTCCGGCACGGCGCCGACGAGGACAAACACGGGCGGATCTTCAACGCCCTCATGAAGAAGCGCGGACTGCGCCCCGTCGAGGTCCCGGCCGACACCGACTACACGATGCTCCTGGAACGGCACGGCATCGGCCTCGCGCACGAGAAGCTCAAGGGCGACCAGCCGCTCACCGTGCAGGACATCGTCACGTATCTCGCCCACAGCAGGGTCACCGAACAGCGCGCCTCCGAGCAGATGGAGCTGCTGCGCAAGCACTTCGCCGACCACCCCGACCTCGGCCGCGCGGTGAAGATGATCTCCGAGGACGAGGGCAACCACCTCGCCTACTGCCACGAGGAACTGCTGCGCTTCGCGCGCGCCGGACACGGCCGTGCCATCCAGCGGACGCTGCGCGAGTGCGCACACGCCGAGATCCGCATCTACCGTGACGTCAGTCTCGCCGTGATGGCCCACATGGGACGCATCCTCGGCTGGCCGAGGACCAAGGCGGCCACGCTCGCCGCGGGCATCCACCTTGTCCACGCCTACGAGCGGGCGGTGGGCTGGCGCCGGATGGTCTCGCTGACGATGCCCGAGCGGCGCGACGCGCTGGGCGGGCCCGCGACGTCGGCGCCAGAGTTCGCGTGATCCGCGGCCGGGAGCCTCGGTGGCCACGCGCGCGTGCGGCGTGATTACAGCCAGCCGCGTCGCTTGAAGAGCCGGTACAGCAGGATCTCCAGCACGACCATCCCCAGCAGCACCGTCGGATACGACCACACCCAGTGCAGCTCCGGCATGTGGTCGAAGTTCATGCCGTAGATCCCCGCGATCAACGTGGGGACCGCGGCCATGGCCGCCCACGCGGAGATCTTCCGCATGTCGTCGTTCTGCCGCACGCTCATCTGTGCGAGATGCGCCGAGAGGATGTCCGAGACGAGGCGGTCCAGGCCCTCCACCGCCTCGTTCACGCGCGTCAGATGGTCATTGACGTCGCGGAAGAAGGGCTGCGCCTTCTCGGTCACGAACGGCACCCCTGCGCCGGCGCCACCCGGGTCCGAGAGCCGGCTCAACGGAACGGCCAGTGGAACCGTCGCCCGGCGGAACTCCAGGATCTGCCGCTTGAACGTGTAGATCCTGGACGCGGTGTGCCGCGTACCCCCGACGGTCGGTGAGAAGACCTCCGCCTCCAGCACCTCCAGGTCGGTCGCCAGCTCGGTGGCCACTTCCAGGTACTGGTCGACCGTGGCGTCGGCGATCGAGTAGAGGACCGTCGTCGGCCCGTGCCGGAGCTTCTCGGGATCGGCCTCCAGGCGGTGTCGCACGGGCGCGAGCGGCGAGCCCTGCCCGTGCCGGACGGTCACCACGAAGGCGTCGCCGATGAAGATCATGACCTCGCCGGTGGAGACCATGTCGCTGTCGGGCTCGTAGAAGACCGGTTTGAGGACCAGGAACAGCGAGTCGTCGAACACCTCCAGCTTGGGCCGCTGATGCGCCTTGAGGGCGTCCTCGACCGCGAGCGGGTGCAGCCCGAACTCCGCCGTGACCAGGTCGAACTCCTGCTCCGTCGGCTCGTGCAGCCCGATCCACACGAACGCGTCTCCCTCGGCGCGTGCCGTGTCCAGGGCGTCGGAGAGGTCCTCGGGACCCTCCGTCCGGCTCCCGTGGCGGTAGATGGCGCAGTCGACGATCACGGAGAGTATTCTCCCGCCGCCCGGCCCGTGCCGCACTCCGGCCGCCGTTGTCCACAGGCCCGGCCTGCTCCGCGCGGCGTCCCTTTACGCTGGGCCGCATGCCCACCCTGATTCTCGTACGACACGGACGTTCGACCGCCAACACCGCTGGGCTGCTCGCCGGCTGGACGCCCGGTGTCGCCCTCGACGAGCGCGGCGCCCAGCAGGCCGCGGCCCTGCCCGAGCGACTCGCCGCGCTGCCGATCTCCGAGGTCGTCACCAGCCCCCTGCAGCGCTGTCAGGAGACCGTGCAGCCGCTGCTCGACGCACGGCCCGAGCTGCGGGTGCACACCGACGAGCGCATCGGGGAGGCCCACTACGGCGACTGGTCGGGGCGCAAACTCGCCGAGCTGACGGACGAGCCGCTCATGGAGGTCGTACAGGCGCATCCCTCCACGGCCGCTTTCCCCGGCGGCGAGTCGATGCGGGCCATGCAGACACGGGCCGCCGAGGCGGTGCGCGAGTGGAACGCGCGCGTGGAGCGCGATCACGGCGGTGACGCCGTGTACCTCATGTGCTCGCACGGCGACATCATCAAGTCCCTCGTCGCGGACGCACTCGGACTTCACCTCGACCTCTTCCAGCGGATCTCTGTTGAACCGTGTTCGATCACCGCGATCCGTTACACACGACTGCGCCCCTTCCTCGTGCGCCTCGGGGACACCGGCGACTTCGCCTCCCTGGCGCCGCGCGAGGAGCCCCCGAGCGGCGACGCCCCGGTCGGGGGTGGTGCGGGCGCACCGTGATCGTCGGCCGCAGTAGGGTGAAGCGGTCGAAGCAGCACAGCAGTTGTCAGCAAGTTCTCAGCAGCCGATGCGGGCCGACGCGGTCAGCCGGTCCACATGCCGATTCCAATGGAGACAGGACGTGTCCCGTCAGGTGTTCCTCTACGACCCCCCGGACCGTTTCGTGGCCGGTACGGTCGGGTTGCCCGGGCGCCGTACCTTCTTCCTGCAGGCCTCCTCAGGCCCCCGGGTGACCAGCGTCGTCCTGGAGAAGACCCAGGTCGCCGCCCTCGCCGAGCGCATGGACGAGCTTCTCGACGAGGTCGTACGGCGGACCGGCGGCAATGCCCCCGTCCCTGCCATGGCCCCGACGGAGGTGTCCGACAACGCGCCCCTCGAGTCCCCCGTCGAGGAGGAGTTCCGGGTCGGCACCATGGCGCTGGCCTGGGACGGTGACGAACAGCGCATGATCGTCGAGGCGCAGGCCCTCGTGGAGCTCGACGCCGACTCCGAGGAGGACCTCGCGGAGGCCGAGGAAAGGTTGCTTCAGGACGAGGAGAACGGTCCGCCGATGCTCCGCGTCCGGCTCACCGGCGCGCAGGCCCGGGCCTTCGCCAAGCGCGCCCTCGACGTCGTCAACGCGGGCCGGCCGCCCTGCCCGCTGTGCAGCCTCCCGCTCGACCCGGAAGGACACGTATGCCCGCGCCAGAACGGATACCGCCGCGGAGCGTGACCACGGCCGAGCTGCTCGCCAAGGGCGAGCTGAAGGTGCGCGGACGGATCCGCGAAGCCTCGAACGCGGTGCTGTACTGCTCCGTGTCCTACGAGGGCCGGGACGCGTTCTGCGTCTACAAGCCGATCGCCGGTGAGCGGCCGCTGTGGGATTTCCCCGACGGCACCCTGGCGCAGCGCGAGGTCGCCGCGTACGCGGTCTCCGAGGCGACCGGATGGGGGCTCGTGCCGGCCACCGTGCTGCGGGACGGACCGTACGGCGAGGGCATGTGCCAACTCTGGATCGAGGCCTCCCCGGAGGCCGAGCTGCTCGCCCTGGTGGACCGCGAGGAGCCGGAGGAGGGCTGGAAGGCCATCGGCTTCGCGGAGGTCGGCGAGGGCGAGACGGCGCTGCTCGTGCACGCCGACGACGTCCGGCTGCGGCGGCTCGCGGTGCTCGACGCCGTGATCAACAACGCCGACCGCAAGGGCGGGCATCTGCTGCCCGCCGGTGAGGGACAGCTGTACGGGATCGACCACGGGGTCACCTTCAACGCCGAGAACAAGCTGCGCACGCTGTTGTGGGGCTGGGCGGGAGAGTCGCTGCCCCCGGAGGCGGTCGAGGTGCTCGCGTCCCTGCGGGACGGCCTGGCGCCGGGTGCGCCGCTCGCCACCCGCCTGGCCGAACTCATCACCGCCGCCGAGATCGACGCGACGCGCGCGCGTGTCGACGCGATGCTCACCTCGGGGAAGCATCCGGAGCCGAGCGGCGAGTGGCCGGCGATTCCCTGGCCGCCGGTGTGAGCAACGTCGCAGGCGGCACGCGCGCCCGCGGCCGCGGTCGCGTCCCTGGGCGCGCCCAGGACGGTGGATGCACACCGCATCGCGTGGCGCAAGAGCGCCTTCCCGGACATCTGGCCTGGTCCGGTTCGGATACGGAACTTCCCTCCGGTTAGGCTCATGACATGCATGCCTGGCCCGCTTCTGAGGTCCCCGCCCTGCCTGGTGAGGGCCGCGACCTCCGGATCCACGACACCGCGACCGGCGGCCTCGTCACACTCGACCCCGGTCCCGTCGCCCGTATCTACGTCTGCGGCATCACGCCGTACGACGCGACCCATATGGGTCACGCGGCGACCTACAACGCGTTCGACCTCGTTCAGCGCGTGTGGCTCGACACCAAGCGGCAGGTTCACTACGTCCAGAACGTGACCGACGTCGACGACCCGCTCCTGGAGCGGGCGGAGCGCGACGGCGTCGACTGGGTGGGACTCGCCGAGAAGGAGACCGCCCTCTTCCGTGAGGACATGACCGCGCTGCGGATGCTCCCGCCGCGGCACTACATAGGCGCCGTCGAGGCGATACCCGGGATCGTCCCGCTCGTCGAGCGGCTGCGGGACGCCGGGGCCGCGTACGAGCTCGAAGGGGATGTCTACTTCTCCGTCGAGGCCGACCCCAACTTCGGCAAGGTGTCCAACCTGGACGCCGCCGCGATGCGTCTGCTGTCCGCCGAGCGGGGCGGCGACCCGGACCGCCAGGGCAAGAAGAACCCGCTCGACCCGATGCTCTGGATGGCCGCCCGCGACGGTGAGCCGAGCTGGGACGGCGGTTCCCTGGGCCGCGGCCGACCCGGCTGGCACATCGAGTGCGTGGCCATCGCCCTCGACCACCTCGGGATGGGCTTCGACGTCCAGGGCGGCGGCTCCGACCTCGCCTTCCCGCACCACGAGATGGGCGCCTCCCACGCCCAGGTGCTGACCGGCGAGTTCCCGATGGCCAAGGCCTATGTGCACGCCGGCATGGTCGCGCTGCACGGCGAGAAGATGTCGAAGTCCAAGGGCAATCTCGTCTTCGTGTCCAAGCTCCGGCGCGACGGGGTCGACCCGGCCGCCATCCGGCTCGCGCTCCTCGCGCACCACTACCGGGCCGACTGGGAGTGGACGGACACCGTCCTCGAAGAGGCCCTCGCGCGACTGGAGAACTGGCGCTCGGCCGTGTCGCGGCCCGACGGCCCGTCCGCCGACGGGCTCGTCCAGGAGATCCGCGACGCCCTCGCGAACGACCTGGACGCGCCGACGGCGCTTGCCGCGGTCGACCGCTGGGCGGCGCTCGCACACGAGCGGGGCGGCACGGACGAGGGCGCCCCCGGCGTCGTGTCGCGCGCCGTGGACGCCCTGCTGGGTGTTGCCCTGTAGTAGTCGAACGTAGGTCCTTCGCAGGCCTTCCTAGGCCTTGGCAGGCCTTCATGGGCCCTTCGTACGCAAGGGGCGCCGCGCGGTCCCACCGCCCGGCGCCTCTTCGTTCGGAGCGTCGCTTGTTCACGACATCGCGAGCAGCTCCCTTCGGCGGGTGGGCATCTGACAGGGTCACAGCGACGGCTGAGGGGCGGTGCGCGTCGTGCGCACCGCCCCTCGATCGTCGTCAGTCTTCACCCGTCGGCGGCTCAGTCCTCCGAGGAGTCCTCGGGACCGCTGTCCTCGGCGTCGGTGTCCGGCTTGGCATCCGGCGCCGCGTCCGCACCGGTGTCCGGCGCCGCGTCCGCACCGGTGTCCGGTGCCGCATCCGGTCCGGTGTCCGGTGCCGTGCCCGTCTCGGGCCGCTGCGGCTTCGGCGGCCGGGTGCGACCGCCGGAGCCGCCGGGACCGCCCGGACCGTCGCGGAGGTACGAGGCGGAGTCCCCGCTCTCCGTGGCGTGGCCCCCGGCCTGCGTCGTCGGACCGCTGCCGTCCCGCCGCCGCAGATACCGCTCGAACTCGCGCGCGATCGCCTCGCCCGATGCCTCCGGCAGCTCCGCGGTGTCCCGGGCCTCCTCCAGCGACTGCACGTACTCGGCGACCTCGCTGTCCTCGGCGGCCAGCTGGTCCACGCCCAACTGCCAGGCCCGCGCGTCCTCGGGCAGCTCGCCCAGCGGAATGCGCAGGTCGATCAGGTCCTCCAGGCGGTTGAGGAGGGCCAGCGTCGCCTTCGGGTTCGGTGGCTGCGAGACATAGTGCGGTACGGCCGCCCACAGCGACACCGCCGGTACGCCGGCGTGCGTGCACGCCTCCTGGAGGATGCCGACGATGCCCGTGGGACCTTCGTACTTGGTCTCCTCCAGGTCCATGGTGCGGGCCAGGTCCGGATCGGACGTGACCCCGCTGACCGGCACCGGACGGGTGTGCGGGGTGTCACCGAGCAGCGCGCCCAGAATCACCACCAGCTCGACGCCCAGTTCGTGCGCGAAGCCG
This sequence comes from Streptomyces sp. NPDC048275, assembly GCF_040652275.1. Lineage (NCBI taxonomy): Bacteria > Bacillati > Actinomycetota > Actinomycetes > Kitasatosporales > Streptomycetaceae > Streptomyces > Streptomyces sp. NPDC048275. Next base: position 94,117 of record NZ_JBEZLR010000016.1, on the reverse strand, counting down.
AGCAGCTCGTTGCAGAACGAGCGCCATCGCATCGACGGCTCGATCCCCCGGACCAGCACCAGGTCACGCGGCTTCTCGCCGCCGACCCGGACCACCGACAACCTTGTCGTCGGCCATGTGATCTTGCGGACACCGCCGTCCATCCACACGGTGGGGCGGTTCACCTGGAAGTCGTAGTAGTCCTCGGCGTCCAGCGCCGCGAACACCTCGCCCTTCCACTCCCTGTCCAAGTGCGCGACCGCGGTGGAGGCGGCGTCGCCGGCGTCGTTCCAGCCCTCGAACGCGGCCACCATGACCGGGTCGATCAGCTCGGGAACCCCCTCGAGCTCGATCACCCAGCGCCTCCTTCCGACGTGCCCCTTACGTACGCCCCAACCTTACGGCGTGCCGAGGGGGCCTCCGCAGCCCCCTTGCACGGGGGAGTGAACGGATCACTGCCCCGTTCGCCACCCCGAAACACCCCCCGGTCGTCCGAGCTGTCCTGGTCAATCGGTCACAAGGTGCTGCGCAGCCACTGCTCCACGCTCGCGATGTGGACGGTCGCCCACGAACGGGCCGCCTCCGCGTCCCGGTCCCGCAGGGCGGACAGGATCGCCCGGTGCTCGTGCAGGGTGCGGCTGACCGCGTCCTCCTGGGTCAGGCCGCGCCAGATGCGGGCCCGGGTCGTGGGTCCGGAGAGGCCGTCGAGCAGCGAGCACAGCACCGAGTTCCCGGAGCTCTGCACGATCCCGCGGTGGAACTCCAGGTCACAGGCGACGAGTTCCTCCACCGAGGGGGCGGAGCCCAGCGCGTCCAGCTGGGTGGTCAGTGCGTCGAGTCGCTGTTCGCTGATGCTCGCGGCGGCCATCGCCGTCGCCGCGGGTTCCAGGATCCGGCGCACCGCGAGGAATTCGAGCACGGTGTCGTCGCGGTGGAAGTCGACGACGAAGCTCAGTGCCTCCAGGAGGAGTTGGGGGTCCAGGCTGGTGACGTACGTGCCGTCGCCCTGCCGCACGTCCAGGATGCGGATCAGGGAGAGGGCACGTACCGCCTCCCGCAGGGAGTTGCGCGACAGCCCCAGATCGGCGGCGAGCTCGCTCTCCTTGGGAAGCCGGTCGCCGGGCCGCAGCGCGCCGGAGACGATCATGCCCTTGATCTTCTCGATCGCCTCGTCGGTAACTGCCATGGCGTACCTCCCTGTTCACCCCGAATGCCGCCCAGACATCCGATGTATCGGCCCATTATGTGGGGTGGGCGGACTGACGCATCCCCTGTCCACGGCCGGATCAGGCGAGAGCCTCCAGATCGGCGAGGGCGGCGGCCTCGTCGAGCGTCGTGAGCGTCCGGTCCCGCATCAGGATCCTGCCGTCGACGACCGTGTCCCGTACGTCCGCCGAGTGCGCGGCGTACGCGAGCGTGGACCACGGGTCGTGCACCGGCCGCAGATGCGGCGCGTTCAGGTCCAGCACGATCAGGTCGGCGCGCTTGCCCGGTTCCAGGGAGCCCAGGTGGTCTCCGAGGCCCAGCGCGCGGGCGCCCTCGACGGTGGCCATCCGGACGGCCTGTTCGGCGCCGACCGCGGTCGGGTCGCCGTCCGCCTTGTGGACCAGGGCCGCCTGCCGCACCGCCCCCAGCATGTCCAGCGTGTTGGAGCTGACCGCGCCGTCCGTGCCGAGCCCCACCGTCACGCCCGCGCTGAGCAGCCGCGGAACCGGCGCGATGCCGCAGCCGAGCTTCAGATTGGAGACCGGACAGTGCGCGACCGACGTCCCGGTGCGCGCCAGGGCCGCGATCTCGGGACCCGTCAGATCCACGGCGTGCGCGAGCAGCAGATCGGGGCCGAGCAGTCCGAGCGAGTCGAGCAGTTCCACCGGCCGCTTGCCGTGGCGGACCTCCACGGTGGCGACCTCGGTCGCGTTCTCCGCGGCGTGGATGTGCAGCAGTGCGCCGAACTCCCGTGCCAGCGCGGCGATTTCGAGGAGCTGCTGGGGTGCGAGCGTGTAGGTCGAGTGGGCGAAGAGAACGGGACGGGTGCCGGGCCGCGCCGACACACGATCGGCCAGGTCGCGGCGGGCCCACGCCATCCGGTCCTCGTAGGCGATGCCGTCCGCCGGGTCCGGTACGTCCATGAAGGTCGGCCCCGTGTGCAGCCGCCAGCCCGCCTCGCGCGCGACCCGCTCGGCCGCCTCGTGGTACCAGTACATGTCCAGCGCCGAGGTCACCCCCGCCCGTACGCTCTCGGCGATCGCGACCCGCATCCCCGCGGCGACGTTCTTCGGGGACAGCAGTTCGGCCTCCCAGCGCAGCACCCGCTCCAGGAAGCCCTGCAGCGTGACGTCGTCGGCGCGGCCGCGCAGCAAGGTCATCGCCAGGTGGGTGTGGGTGTTGACGAGGCCGGGCAGGACCAGACAGCCCGTCGCGTCGAGGGTCTCGGCGGCGTCGTACCGGGTGCGCAGCTCCTCGGCGGGCCCGACGTCCCGGATCGCGCCGTCGCGGACGGCGACCGCGCCGGACCGTACGAAGGTGCCCGCCTCGTCGACGGTGAGGACGTCTCCGCCGTGAACCAGCAGATCGGCGTGCTCAGTCACGAGACATCCTCCGCGTACTCCTCGGCCAGAATGCGCAGCGCCTCCAGCGACACCACCGCGCCGCGCTCCACACCCGCCGCGACGACCTCGCGGTGCGGGTCGTAGCCGCCGGTGCTCTCCTCGTCGACCAGCTCGTCCGCGTTCGCGCCGTCGATCACGAGCACGCCGCCCGCGACGAGGCCCCGCAGCGAGGCGGTGACCAGCAGAGCGGACAGCTCCATCTCGATCGCCGCGAGACCCGCGCCGTCGTAGGAGGTGAGCGCAATCAGTCCCGGCTGGAAGGCCGCCCGGGTCCAGACCAGTCCCCGGTGGTGCGGGGCGCCCGCAGCGCGGGCCGCGCGCTGGAGGGCGAACACGGCCTCGGGGGAGGAGACAGCCGGATACTCCGGCGGCAGCAGCTGCTGGGTCACGCCGTCGTCCCGTACGGCCGCCTCCGCGATGACGAGATCGCCGTCCCCGATGCCGGGGCGCATCGCGCCGGCCGTACCGAACCGCAGGAAGGCCGTGACGCCCGCGTCGGCCAGCTCCTGGAAGAGCAGGATCGCGCCCGGCGCGCCGACCCCGTGCGAGGCGACGGTGACCGGCAGGCCTTTCCAACTTCCGCTGAACACCCGGTATTCGCGGTGGTACGACACCTCCTCGGCGCCGTCGAGCAGCGCGGCGACGGCCGCGGCGCGCGCCGGGTCGCCGACCACCACGGCGGACGGCGGCAGGCCGGTGCGGGGTATTCGGGTGATGGGCAGCAGGTCCTGTGTCATGAGGTGACTCCAGCGGGGCGGGTACGGCGACGGCGGCGGGCCGTCGTCAGGAACAGGGCGCCGAGCGTGACGACGTACGGCGCGGCGTCGGTCGCCTGCTGCGGCAGGCCGAGGCCCTGCAGCCGGAAGCCCGCGGCCTCGGCGAGGCCGAAGAGCAGCGCGGCGAGCAGCACGCCGAGGGGCAGGGCACGGCCGAGCATCACGGCGACGACGGCGATCCAGCCACGGCCCGCCGTCATGTTCTCCGAGAACAACGTGACGTTACCGAGGGCGAGTTGGGCGCCGGCGAGTCCGCACAGCACACCCGAGACGAGCACGGCCGCGTACTGGTACTTGGCCGGGCTGACGCCGAGCGTGGCCGCGGCCCGGGGTGCCTCGCCGACCCCGCGCAGCCGCAGTCCCCACACGTGCCGCGAGAGCAGCAGCGCGGCGACGCCGACCGCAGCCCAGGCCAGATAGGCGAGCGGCGAGAAGCCGCCGACCAACGGCAGTCCGGCCAGTGACGGATCGTCAAAAGTGCCCTGCACGCCGAAGATCGTACGCAGCAGGAAGCTGGTCAGGCCCACGGCGAGGAGGTTCATCGCGATACCCAGAACCACCGCGTCCCCGCGCAGGGTGATGGCGCCGACGGCGAGGACGAGCGAGTACGCGGCGGCGGCGAGCGCGGCCGCGAGGACGCCGAGCCAGGGGCTGCCGGTGAACCAGCTCGTGGTCACGGCCGTGAAGCAGCCCATCAGCATCATGCCTTCGAGGCCGATGTTGAAGACGCCCGCGCGCTCGCACAGCGCGCCGCCGAGCGCGGCCAGCAGGATGGGAGTGAGCGCGCGCAGCGCGGACATGAGGAGATCGGAGTCGAAGAACATCAGACGGCCGCCGCCTTCTTCCTGAACCATCTGTGGGGAAAGCGCAGTCGGGCCGCGAGGAATACGATGACGATGGCCTGGAGCACCTGCGTCAGCTCGCGCGGCACCTCGGTCGTGCGCTCCATGGACAGCCCGCCGACCTGGAGCACGGCGAAGAAGAACGACGCCAGCACCGTGCCCAGCGGGGCCGCGGCCGCGAGCAGCGCGGCGGTCAACCCCGTCCAGGTGTAGCCGGGCGCGGTCAGCGCGCCGTCCACGAAGCGGTACGGAAAGCTCAGCACGCCGATCGCGCCGACGAGCCCGGCGAGCGCGCCCGAGGTCGCCATGAGCCGCAGCGTCAGCCCCTTGCGCTCGACGCCCGCGTACGCGGCGAAACGGGAGTTGAGGCCGGTCATCCGGATCTCGTACCCGATCGCCGTGCGCCGGTCGGTGAACCAGTACGCGGCCGCCGCGAGCGCGACCAGCAGCAGCCCGACCGTCACGGTCGAGGAGCCGAAGGCCGGCAGCGCGACCCCGTCCGGCAGTTGCCGTGTCTGGGGGAGGCTGGAGCCCGGCTCCTTGAGCGGATAGCGGGCCAGGTAGGAGGCGAGCGAGGACGCCGGATAGCTGAGGAGCAGGCTGCTCACCAGCAGCGGAACCCCGAAGTGGTTCTCGCACAGCGCGGCCAGGGCGGCGTACCCGGCGCCCGCCGCCATGCCCGCGAGCAGCGCGAGGACGACGGTGAGCGGTGCGGGACCCGGCGCGTACAGGCCGGTGACCACGGCGGCCATCCCGCCGAGCACCATCTGCCCGTCCCCGCCGAGGTTGATGAGCCCGGCCCGCAGGGGAATGGCCAGCGCGAGGGCGAGGCCCAGCACGCTGGTCGTGGTGGTCAGGGTCGAGCCGATGCCGTCGGCGCCGAGCGAGCCGCTGAGGACGGCGCCGTACGCGGTGACCGGATCGGCGCCCGTGCCGACCAGGAAGAGCGCGCCGATCAGGACCCCGGCGAGGACGGAGAAGGCGACGGGGGAGCGGAGGGCTCCGGTTGTTCGGACGAGCACAGTTGCTCGGGCCGTGGCAGGGCCCTTGATGTCTGTCTCGGGCATGTCAGTCTCCGACCTCCACCGACTCGTCCGACGTGTCCGCCGCGTCCGACGTGTCCGCCGCGTCCGACGTGTCCGGGGCCTCTTCGGGAGCCGAACCGCCCGCCATCGCGAGCCCCAACGCCTGTTCGTCGGCCTCGTCCTTCGTGTACGTGGCCGTGACCCGGCCCTCGTACATCACCAGCACCCGGTCCGCGAGCCCACGGATCTCGCTGAGTTCGGCCGAGACGAGCAGAACGGCGTGGCCCGCGTCGCGGTAGGCGACGAGCTCGTCATGGATCGTCTGGATCGCACCGATGTCGACACCGCGCGTCGGCTGCTCCACCAGCAACAAGGGTGCCTCGTGCGCGAGTTCACGGCCGATCAGCAGTTTCTGCAGATTGCCGCCGGAGAGCGCGGAGGCGGGCACCTCGGGCGTGGCCGCCTTGATGCCGAAGCGCTCGACGAGCCGCCGGGCGTGGGCGCGTACGGCCGCCGGTGGCAACAGCCCCCGGGCCGAGAGGGACGTACGGTGATGCCCCATCGCCAGGTTGTCCGCCACGGACGCGGCGGGCGCGGTGCCGACCGCGTGCCGGTCCTCGGGGACGTACGCGAGGCCCTGCGCGCGCCGTTCGGTCGCCGAGGCGTGCGTGATGTCGTGGCCGCGCAGCGCGACCCGCCCGGCCGTGACCGGCCGCAGCCCGGCCAGTGCCTCGATCAACTCGCTCTGGCCGTTGCCCGCGACGCCCGCGATGCCGACGATCTCGCCCGCGCGGACGGTGAGCCGGACATCCCGTACGGCGTCCGTGTCGAGGTCCGTCACATCCAGCACCACGTCACCGGGGGTGCCCGGGGCGTGTACGCGGTCCAGTTCGACCGCGCGGCCCGTCATCGCGGCGGCGATCTCGTCGGCGGTCGTGTCGGCGGTGCGCAGCCGGGCCACGACGCGTCCGTCCCGCAGCACCGTCACGTTGTCGCTGCCTTCGAGGACCTCGCGCAGCTTGTGCGTGACGAGGATCACCGTACGGCCCTGCGCGGTCAGCGACTTGAGCACCGCGAACAGGGCGTCGGCCTCGGCGGGCGTGAGCACCGCGGTCGGCTCGTCGAGGATGAGCGTACGGGCGCCGCGATGCAGCAGCTTCAGGATCTCCACCCGCTGGCGCAACCCGACCGGCAGGTCGCCGACCCGTGCGTCCGGGTCGACGGCGAGACCGTGCTCCACGGCGAGTTCGCGCACGCGGCGCCGGGCCGCCGCCCGGTCGACCAGACCGAAGCGGCGGGGTTCCGCGGCGTACACGACATTCTCGGCGACCGTCAGCGAGTCGAACAGCTTGAAACTCTGGTGCACCATGCCGAGCCCGGCGGCCATGGCGTCACCGGGGTCGCCGAAGGACACCTCGCGCCCGTCCACCCGGACGGTGCCGGAGTCGGGGCGCTCCATCCCGTACAGGACGGACATCAAGGTGGACTTTCCCGCGCCGTTCTCGCCCATGAGGGCGTGGATCTCGCCGCGGTGGACGGTCAGGTCGACGGCGTCGTTGGCGAGCGTGCCGGGGAATCGCTTGGTGATTCCCCGCAGCTCGACCGCGACGCCGGGATCAGCCGGCTGCGGGGTCATCGACCTTCAGCTCTCCGGACACGATCTGGTCGCGCAGCGCCTCGACCTTCTCCAGGACGTCCTTGTGGTCCGCGATGACGCACTTGGAGGTGTCGACGCCCGCCTCAAGGCCGGTCAGGCTGATGCCGCCCTCCTTCAGGCCGTACGAGACGGTCGTGCCCGCCTTGCCGTCGAGGACCTGCTTGATGCCCTCCTTCACGGCGACGTCCGTCCTCTTGATCACGTTGTCGACGACCGTGCCGGGCGCCGAGACGCACTGGTTGACGTCGACGCCGTAGGCGTACGCGCCCTTGGCCTTGGCCGCCTCGAAGACGCCGTAGTTGCCGGCCGCGGCCGCCGCCATGATCTGGTCGTAGCCCTTGGAGAGGAGCGAGTTCGCCTGCTCCTTGGCGCGGGCCGAGTCGTCGAACGGGGACTGGCCGCCGACGAAACGGGTGGAGGTCTCCGTCTTGGCGGCGACCTTCTTGGCGCCGGCCGCGAACGGGTCGCTGTAGCGCCGGAACTGGGGCGTGTCGAGGACGTCCACCGCGCCGACCTTGCCGCTCTCGCTGAGCAGCCCGGCCTCGGCGCCCGCGAGGAACACGCCCTCGTGCTCGCGGAAGACCGCGCAACTGACGTTCTTGTACGTCTTCGTCGTGCACGCGTCGATCATCAGGAACTGCTGGCCGGTGTGTGCCTCGGCCTGCTGCGCGACCAGGTCGGCGAACTCGAAGCCGACCAGCACGATGACATCCGGCTCGGCGTCCACCGCGGCCTGCACGTTCTGCTGCATGGAGGCGGTGTCCGAGGACTCGTAGACCTTCTGCGTTCCGTCGTGCGACGTGGCCGCGGCCTTCACCCCGTCGACCGCGAGCTTCAGGAACTCGTTCTGACCCACGGCGTCCGGCGTGACGAGGGTGAAGGACTCGCCACTGTCCTTGGCGCTGTCGGAAGTGTCGTTCTTCGCGGCGGCGTTGCAGCCGGTGACCGCGGTGACGAGTAGCGCGGTGGCCGCGGCGAACTGCAGGGTACGGCGGTGTCTGCGGTGCATCGGGGGACCTTCCGGATACGGCAAGGCGCGCTCCGACGGGAGCACGTGAGGGTGAGTGGTGGGCGCTGAGGGGGACGGGTCAGCGTCGACAGCCGTCGCTTGCGCACCGGCCGTGGTCGAGGAAGCGGCGTTTCGTGAGCAGCACACGTCCTCCTTCGCGTAGGCCTGGGGGCTGCGGGTGCTGGACTGTAACACCGGTTTCCGGACAGGTGTACGGCTGTCTCGAACTGTGGTTCCCACAGGTCATGTACGGTGTCGGACACCTTCGGAACATCAGGAGTGTCCCGCTATGTCCCAGGAACTGCGCGCCGTCGACTGGACCGGAAACAGCCTCGCGCTCATCGACCAGACCGTGCTTCCGCACCGCACCGAGACATGTGAAATCCGTGACGTGGACGCTCTGGTGGACGCGATCCAGCGGCTCGTGGTGCGCGGCGCTCCGGCGATCGGGGCGGCCGGGGCGTACGGCGTCGCGCTCGCGCTGCTGCAGGGCGAGCGGGAGGGCTGGGACCGCTCGGAGGTGCGCGCCGCGGTCGCCCGCATCCGCTCGGCACGCCCCACCGCGGTGAATCTCATGGTGTGCGTGGACCGGGTGATGACCCGCTTCGACGAGGGCCTCGACGCGGTCCTCGCCGAGGCCGCGGCTGTCCAGCGCGAGGACGTCGAGGCGAACCGCGCGATGGGGGTGTACGGCGCGGACTGGCTGCTCAAGCGCGTCGACGCCGGCCGGCCGCTGCGCATCCTGACGCACTGCAACACCGGCGCGCTCGCCACCGCGGGCTGGGGCACCGCGCTCGGCGTCATCCGCGAACTGCACGCGCGCGGCCTCGTGGAGGTCGTGTACGCCGACGAGACGCGCCCCCTGCTCCAGGGCTCCCGGCTCACCGCCTGGGAACTCGTCCAGGAGGGCATCGCGCACTACGTCCAGGCCGACGGGGCCGCCGCCGGCACCATCCTGCGCGGCGAGGTCGACGCGGCGATCGTCGGCGCCGACCGCATCGCCGCGAACGGTGACACGGCCAACAAGGTCGGCACCGTGGGCGTCGCGCTGGCCTGCGCGGACGCGGGTATCCCGTTCCTGGTGGCCGCCCCCACGACCACGGTCGATCTGTCGACGGCTTCGGGCGCCGACATCCACATCGAACTCCGGGGCGAGGACGAGGTGTTGGAGTGGTCAGGCGTACGGACGGCTCCGGCGGAGTCCCGGGGGCACAATCCGGCGTTCGATGTCACGCCGGGGCGGCTGGTGACGGGGTTGGTCACGGAGCGCGGGGTACTGGAGGTGTCGGCCGGGGAGTTGCCGGGGGAGCACCTGAGCCGACAGAAGAGCGCTTGAGCTGAGGGCGGAGCGCTTGAGCTGACGGCGGAGCGCCTGGGCTGACGGCACGCGAAAGCCGCGGTCCCGAATCGTCATCGGGCCGCGGCTTTTCGCTGTGCTGAGCGCCCGGTTCAGCGTTGCGTCAGTTCCAACTCCAGCAGCCACTCCACCACTTCGGTGTGATGCCGCGCCTGGCGGGGATCCGCGCCCCACACATACAGCCCGTGCCCGGCGACCACCACGGCCGGCATCCGCGGATCGCGGGCCGCCTCGAGGCGGTCACCCAGCACCTTCATGTCCTGGCTGTTGGTGATGACGGGGAGGGTGACCTCGACGTCGTGGGCGGGCTGGCCGACGCCCTTGAGCATCTCCAGGTCCCTGAAGACGATGCCGCCGGGCTCGCGGCGGCCCATGGCCACGGAAGCGACGGTGTGGACGTGGACGACCGCGCCCGCACCCGTGAGCGCGGCCACACGCGCGTGCAACTCGGCCTCCGCGGACGGCTTGCCGCCCGACACCGCGGCGCCCGAGCCGTCCACCAACACCACATCGGCGGGTGTCAGTTCACCCTTGTCGTGGCCGCTCGCGGTGACCGCGAGGCGGAGCGGCTCACGGGACACCACCACCGACAGGTTTCCCGACGTGCCGCGCATCCAGCCGAAGGAGGCGAAGCGGGCCGACTCGGCGGCCAGGACCGCGCCCGCCTCCTCCAGGTCCAGTGCTGAGGTCTCGACGGTCATGCGGTGCTCCTTGCGATGGTGATCTCGTCGAACGTCCCCGCCTGCGGGTGATCGCCGACGCCCTGCTCGTAGTACGGCTCCCCGGGGCGACGTACGCCCACGGCCTGCCAGCCCGCCGCGCGCGCGGCGTCCAGCTCGCCCGGCCGGTCGGAGAGGAAGAGGATGCGGCCGGGGGCGACGCCCAGGGCGGCCGCGATGGTCGCGTACGACTGAGGCTCCTGCTTGGGGCCCGCGTTCTCCGTGTCGTACAACCCCTCGATGAGCGCCAGCAGATCGCCCTCGGGGCTGGACCGGAACCACGCGCGCTGCGCGGCCACCGAGCCGGACGAGTACACGTGCAGGCGGACGCCTGCCGCGTGCCAGCGGCGCAGCGCCGGGAGCACGTCGTCGTAGAAGTGCGAGACGAGGTCGCCGCGTGCGAAGCCCTCGGACCAGATGAGGCCCTGGAGGGTCTTGAGGGGGGTCGCCTTGCGGTCTTCGTCGAGCCACTCGCCCAGGGCCTTCTCGACGCGTACGGCGTCGGCGTCCGGCTCCCCGATCAGCTCGCGCACCTGCGCGACGGCCCGCGCCACCTCCGGATCACCGCTCCGCTCGGAGAGCAGTGCTCCGAAACGAGAGCGGGAGTACGGGTAGAGCACGTCCACGACGAACCCCGTGGCGCTCGTGGTGCCCTCGATGTCCAGCACCACGGAGTCGATGTCGAAGACGGAACTCATGCTTCGGAACCCGCCCGGTCCGCCGCGTACCCCGCGTCGATCGTGTCGAAGTCCGGGAACCGGTCCGCGATCCGGTCACCGGTGAAGCTCCCGATCCAGCCGTCCTCCTCGTGGAAGAACCGGATCGCGGTGAACGACGGCGCCGTGCCCATGTCGAACCAGTGCGTGGTGCCGCGCGGCACGCCCAGCAGGTCGCCCTTCTCGCACAGCACGGCGTGCACCTCGCCGCCCACGTGGAGGTAGAAGATCCCGGAGCCGGAGACGAAGAAGCGGACCTCGTCATCGTCGTCGTGGGTGTGCTCCTGGAGGAACTTCTGCCGCGCGGCCTTCGCCTTCACCGGGTACTCGGGGTCGTCGCTCGGGTGCAGCCCGAGGACGTCGACCGTGGTGAAGCCCTCCTCGGCGTTCAGCTTGTCGATCTCAGGGCCGTACGCGGCGAACACCGTGTCGCTGTCGGCGTCCGCGGGCACGTCCTCGCGAATCGGCCACTGCTCGTAGCGCACACCGATCGGCGCCAGCGCGGCGGCGATCTCGGCGGGGTCGGAGGTGCGGCGCACCACAGTCAGGGGGCCGGACTCGGGCCAGGTCGTCAGCAGGGTCATGGGAGCAACTCCAGGAACTGGAAGGGATGTCCGGATGCTGGACGGGCGCCCGGACGGGGAGTGGGGAGGGACGGAGGCGGGAACGAGGACGGCGGGCGCGGCATGCCCGGGCGCGGCGCGCGAGGGGCAAAAGCCGACGGGGGTACGGGGATCCGGCCGGATTCCGGTGGGAAACCCCTGGTCAGCCGCGACACCCCGCGCCGGTACAGCGTCGCCTCGCTGTCGCGCACGGTGTCGTCATCAGAGCCTCACTGTCCCGGGTCGGGTGCCGGTTCCGAGATGGTAACTCCCGGCGGACGGTCGGCCGAGTGTGACGTAGTTGTTGTCTCAAGTGCTGAGAAAGTGGGTCCTACGCTTTGACGCATGGCTGGAAACGTTCAGATCATCTGCCTATGAAGACGCTGCTGCTCGTGCGGCGGCTGTACGTGGACTTGCTCCGGTCGACCACAGCCCGCTGTCGCTGACCTGCCCCCGGAGTGCCGAGTCGACCGAGCCCGAAGCGGCACGTCGGCCCAGCCAGAGGGGCTCCCGCCCGCTGTGCGGTGGTGGCGCGTCTGTCTGCCCTGCTCCGGGTCAAGCATTCCCTTTCCTTCATCCCCTGCGTACCGCCCTGCATTTGGAGCCCCGTCATGTCCCGTAGCCGTCTGCCTCTTGCCGCGTTGTCGCTGGCCTCCGTCTCCGCCCTCTTCCTCGCGGGCTGCTCGCAGTCCTCGAACGCCTCGGAGAGCACAGGTGACCAGGCCGCGTCGGCGTCCGCCGCCACCGGCAAGAAGCCCGCGCCGTTCAGCAAGGGCACGGTCAAGGTGGCCCTGGTGCGGCAGAGCGGCGCCGGTGACTACTTCGAGCAGTGGGGCAACGGCGCCAAGGCGCAGGCCAAGGCCCTCGGTATCGACCTGACGGTGTACGACGCCCAGGCTGACAACGCCAAGCAGGCCACCGACCTGTCCTCGGCGATCAACTCCGGCACACAGGCGATCATTGTCGACCACGGCTTTCCGGCCACCATCCAGCCGGAGATCGACAAAGCGGTGAAGAAGGGCATCAAGGTCGTCGTCTACGACGTCGAGCAGACCAACAAGTCGGCCGTCAGCACCAAGCAGGACGACGCCAGCATGGCCCAGGCCGTCCTCGACGTGATGGCGAAGGAGCTCGGCAAGAACGCCAAGGTCGGCTACGTCAACGTGGCCGGCTACGCCGCCCTCGACAAGCGGGACTCGGTCTGGAAGTCCACGGTCGAAGCCAACGGCTGGAAGCAGCAGTTCAAGGTCGGCAAGGTGACCGACTCGACGGCCACCGACAACGTTCCCCTGGTCTCCGCCGCGCTCACCCAGAACTCCGACGTGACCGGCGTCTTCGCCCCCTACGACGAACTGGCCAAGGGCACCGTCCTCGCCGTCCAGAACAAGAAGCTCCAGGACAAGGTGAAGGTCTTCGGCGCGGACGTCTCCAACGCCGACATCCAGAACATGACCGCCACCGGCAGCCCTTGGGTCGCCACGGCGGGCACCGACCCGTCCGCGGTCGGCGCCGCCGTGGTCCGCACCGCCGCCCTGGAGTTGGCCGGTCAGCTGAACAAGACCTCGGTCGAGTTCCCCGCCGTCGCCATCACCCAGGACTTCCTGCGCGAGAAGAAGATCGAGAACATGGACCAGCTGCGCGAGGCGCTCCCCGCGCTGAACCTGTCCAAGGTGAGCACCGCGGACTGGATCCCCAATGTCGCCCACTGATCCGATCTCGCCCAGCGAACCGATCTCGCCCACCGAACCGGTGTCGGCCACCGAACCGGCAGTGCGCCTCCGCGAGGTCAGCATGGCCTTCGGCGGCAAGACCGTCCTGGAGTCCGTCTCCCTGGACATCGCCCCGGGCAGCGTCGTCGCGCTGCTCGGAGCGAACGGCGCCGGCAAGTCCACGCTGATCAAGATCCTGTCGGGTGTCCACACGGATCACGGCGGGGAAGTGAGCGTGAACGGCGCCCCCGCCGCGCTCCACTCTCCGCTCGCCGCCCGCCAGTTGGGCATCCAGACCGTGCACCAGCGCATCGGCGAGGGCATCGTCCCCGGCCTCACGGTCGCCGAGAACCTGGTCTTCGAGGAGCTGGCGCAGACCCGCGGCAACCCGTTCCTCAGCGGGCGTCGACAGTTGGCCCGCGCCCGCGAGATCCAGTCCGCCCTGGACCTCGGCTGGAGCGACACCGTGCTCAAGCGCGACGTCACCGAACTCGGCATCTCCGACCGGCAGCTGCTGATCCTGGCCCGCGCCCTCGCGACCCGCCCCCGCCTGCTCATCCTCGACGAGCCGACCTCCGCGCTCTCCGCCGCCGAGGCGGAGCGCCTCTTCGCGCTCGTCGAGCGGATGCGGTCCGAGGGCATCGCCGTGCTGTACGTCTCCCACCGCCTCGGCGAGATCGACGCGCTCGCCGACCGGCTGGTCGTCCTGCGAGACGGCCGTCTCACCGGGGACCAGACCAAGCCCTTCGACTGGGACAGCGCCCTGCGCGCCATGCTCGCCCAGGCGCAGGAGGCGACCACCGCGCGCCCCCAGCGGGCCGCCGACCAGGGCGAGATCGTCCTCTCCCTGCGCGGTGTCCCCCTCCTCGACGGCCACACCCCGCAGAACCTCGACCTCCGTACGGGCGAGGTCACCGGTGTCGTGGGCCTGCTCGGCGCGGGCAAGACCGAGCTGGCCCGCGGCCTCTTCGGCGCCGAACCCTTCACCGGGGGAGCCGTCGAGCTGGACGGCAAGCCGTACCAGCCCCGCCGCCCCGCCGACGCGATCCGTCGCGGCGTCCACCTCGTCCCCGAGGACCGGCACGCGGACGCCCTGGTCCCCGGCTGGTCGGTGGCCCAGAACATCTCGCTGCCGTTCCTGAAATCGCTGTCCACGGCGGGACTGGTGAACCGGACCAAGGAGGAAGCCCTCGGCCGCGACACCATCGAGCAGCTCGGTGTCGTCGCCCGCGACGAGCGCAGCACCGTCGAGGAGCTGTCCGGCGGCAACCAGCAAAAAGTCGTCGTCGGCCGCTGGCTCGCCGAGAACCCGCGCGTCCTCATCCTGGACGAGCCGTTCCGAGGCGTGGACATCGGCGCCCGCCGCGACATCGGCCGCCGCGCCCGCGCACTGGCCGCCGACGGATCCGCCGTCCTCGTCCTGTCCGCCGACGTCGACGAGATCCTGGAGATCGCCGACCGGGTCGTCGTCCTGGCCGCGGGCGAGATCCGCCTCGACGCGTACGGGGAAGACGCCGAGCGCGACCGCGTCATCCAGACCATCTCGGCGTCCGTCTGATGCCGTACCCGTCCGTCGGCCTGATGCCGCACCTACCCGGCGGCGCACACCCGATGCCGGTCACACCAGGAAGTACGCCATGACCACCACCCAGAGCACGCCCGTGAAGGCGGCGACCCCGTCCTCGCCCGCCCTCGGCCCGCGCGTGCAGAACGCCGTCATCAAGTACGGCTTCATCTTCGTCACCGTCACGCTCTTCGCGTACTTCGGAATCAGCGAGCCGTCCTTCCGCGACTCGGCGACGCTCCTCGACACCCTCCGCTACGTCTCCGTCGCCGCCATCCTCGGCCTCGGCGTCACGCTCACCATGGCCGTCGGCGGCATGGACATGTCTGTCGGCGCGGTCGCCGGCCTCGGCGTCACGGTCGCCGCGAAGACGATGGTCACGTACAACCAGGTCGGCACGGTCGCGATCCTCGCCGTCATCGCGGCGGGCGCGCTCGTGGGCCTTCTCAACGCCCTCCTGATCGTCGTCCTCAAGATCCCGGACATGCTGGCCACGCTCGGCACCCTGTTCGTGATCCAGGGCACCAAACTGGTCCTGGTCGACGGGCAGTCCATCACCCCCGGCATGACCCAGTCCGACGGCACCACCGCGCCCGGCAAGTTCACCGACGGCTTCCTGCGCATCGACCGCGGCACCGTCCTCGGCATCCCCATCTCGGTCCTGATCTTCGGCGCGCTGACGGTGATCGCCTGGGTGTTCCTGGCCCGCACCCGCTGGGGCCGTGTGCTGTACGCGATCGGCGCCAACCCGGAGGCCGCACGCCTGGCCGGCATCCGCGTCGGCGCGTACCGGGCCCTCGCGTACGTCCTGTCCGGCGTCCTCGCCTCCATCGGCGGCCTGATCCTCGCCTCCCGCATCGGCCAGGGAGACGTATCCGCCGGTACCTCCCAGCTCCTCGAGGCCGTCGCGGTGGCGCTGGTCGGCACCTCGGTCCTCGGCCGGGGCCGCCCGAACGTCTGGGGCACGGCCCTGGGCGCCGTCCTGATCGGCATCATCACCACCGGCCTGACCATCAAGGGCCTGCCCTACTACACCCAGGACGTCGTCGAGGGCGCGGTCCTCATCCTCGCCCTGGTCTTCAGCTTCACCCTGTCCAAGCGCCGCACCGCATAAGGGAGTACCGACCCGATGGGCTACCGCATCCTGGAGACCGAGGACATCGCCGGCTACCTGCGCGAGCGCGGCCACTGGGGCGCCGACGAACCCCACGTCCGCGAGGTCTCCGACGGCAACATGAACCGCGTCTTCCTCGCCACCTCCACCGACGGCACCCGGGGCCTCGCCGTCAAACAGGCCCTGCCCTGGGTGCGCGTCGCGGGCCCCTCCTGGCCGATGAGCCCCGAGCGCGCCGACGCGGAGGCCCGCGCCTACGAGCAGGTCACCAAGGTCGCCCCCGACAAGATCCCGGCGATCCACGGCTACGACTCGGACAACTACGCCCTCGTCATGGAGGACATGTCCGACCTTCAGGTGCTGCGCACGGTCCTCAACGACGGCGCCGCGTACGGCCCGGACACCTCCCGCCGCATCGGTGAGTTCGTCGCCCAGCTCTCCTTCGCCACCAGCGACTTCGGCATGCCGTCCGCCGACCGCAAGGCGTTGATCGCGGCCTCCGTCAGCCCCGAGTTGTGCAAGATCACCGAAGACGTCGTCCTCTCCGAGCCGTACCTCGCGCACGAGCACAACCACTGGCACCCGGGCCTCGACGACCTCGCCGCGGCCTTCCGCTCCGACCCGCGGCTGCGCACCGAGGTCGCCGAGCTGCGTCACCTCTTCATGACCAGTGCGCAAGCCCTCCTGCACGGCGATCTGCACACCGGCAGTGTCATGGTGGGCGCCCGCGAAGGCGCCCCGGTGGTACGGGTTTTCGACCCCGAGTTCTCGTTCGTCGGCCCGATCGGCTTCGACCTCGGCCTGTACTGGGCCAACACCCTCGTCTCTCAGGCCCGCGCGAGCGCCCTCGGCGCCGAGGGCGACCACGGCGACCAACTCCGGCTGTCCTGGGACGCGTTCAGGGCGGAGTTCCGCCGCCTGTGGCCGACCCGGGTCGACGCCTTCTTCGACGACGCCTACCTCGACCGCTTCCTGGACCGCGTCTGGACCGAGTCCCTGGGCTTCGCCGGCGCGGAGATCGTCCGCCGCGTCATCGGCTTCGCCCACCTCACCGACCTGACCACCCTGCCCGACCCGGTCCCAGCCTCCCGCCGCGCCCTGCTGCTCGGGCGTGAACTCATCATCAGGCGTGCCGAGTTCACCGGCCCCGAGGACGTCCGCGCCGCGGTCCGGTCCCTGGCCTGACAGAACCCCGGCGGCGTACGGGATCCGAGGCCCGTACGCCGCCGGTCCCGGCGTACAAAGGCAAGAGGGGCGGCTCCTCCCGTGGGAGCCGCCCCTCAAGCCCGCTCGGACCGCCTACTTCTCGTCGAGCAGGTCCTGCACCTTGGCGCGTATCTCGTCCGTGGCCAGGCCGCGGATCGTCAGCGTCGTACGGCGGCGCAGCACGTCGTCCGCGGTCTCGGCCCACTCGTTGTCGCGGGCGTAGACGACCTGCGCCCAGATCTCCGGGGCGTCCGGATGGACGCGCTCGGCGAGTTCCGGGTTGTCGTTGGCCAGGCGCGCGACGTCGAAGGCCAGCGAACCGTAGTGCGTCGCCAGGTGCTTGGCGGTGTCGGCGCCCATGCGCGGACCGGGCGCCGGACCGTCGACAAGGAGGCGGTGCGCGACGGCGCGCGGGTTGGCCACACCCGGCAGCGGCAGCTTCTTCGGCAGCTCCGAGATCGGCTCGAAGTCCTCGCCCAGCGGGTGGCCAGGCAGCGACTCCAGCTTCTTCATGACCGTACGGCCGATGTGCCGGAAGGTGGTCCACTTGCCGCCCGAGACCGACAGCATCCCGCCGCGGCCTTCCGTGACGACCGTCTCGCGCTTGGCCTTCGCGGTGTCACCCGGGCCACCGGGCAGCACGCGAAGACCGGCGAAGGAGTACGTGATCAGGTCACGGGACAGCTGCTGGTCGCGGATGGAGAACGCGGCCTCGTCCAGGATCTGGGATATGTCCTTCTCGTTGACCGCGACGTCCGCCGGGTCGCCCTCGTACTCCTCGTCGGTCGTGCCGAGCAGCAGCATGTCCTCCCAGGGGAGGGCGAAGGTGATCCGGTACTTGTCGATCGGGGTCGCGAGCGCGGCCTTCCAGGGGGAGGTGCGCTTGAGGACCAGGTGCGCGCCCTTGGACAGACGGATGGACGGCGCCGCGTTCGGGTCCTCCAGCTTGCGCAGGTGGTCGACCCACGGGCCGGTGGCGTTGAGGACGAGGCGCGCGTCGACGCCGAACTCCGCGCCGTTCGTCCGGTCCCTGAGGTCGGCTCCGGTGACCCGGCCCCTGGTGAAGCGCAGGCCCGTCACCTCGGCGTGGTTGAGGACGACGGCACCCGACTCGACGGCCGCGCGGACCGTCATCAGCGCCATCCGCGCGTCGTTCATCTGGTCGTCGCCGTACACGGCCACGGCCTTGAGGTTCTCGGTGCGCAGCTCGGGGACGTCCCGCGCCGCCTTCGACGGCGAGAGCAGGTGGCCGACGCCGTCGCCGAACGCCGACAGCGCGGAGTAGGCGAAGACGCCCGCCCCGAGCTTTGCCGCGCCGTGCGGCCCGCCCTTGTACACGGGGAGGTAGAAGGTGAGCGGGTTCGCCAGGTGGGGGGCCACCTGACGGGAGACCGCACGGCGCTCGAAGTGGTTCTCCGCCACCAGCTTCACCGCGCCGGTCTGCAGATAGCGCAGACCGCCGTGGAGCAGCTTGGAGGAGGCGGAGGAGGTGGCGCCGGCGAAGTCGCCGGCGTCGACCAGGGCCACCCTGAGGCCGGACTGCGCGGCGTGCCAGGCGGTGGAGATGCCCAGGATGCCGCCGCCGATCACGAGAAGGTCGTACGTCGCCTTGGAAAGCTGCTCCCGGGTCTCGGCGCGGCTCACTGCCTTGAAATTGAACGCAGCGGAGCCGGAGGCCGGGTGCGTACCGAGGGCAGGCACGGTCTGCAGGGTGGACTCACTGGTCATGCGGATTCTTACTCCTCGTCCTCGAGCCAGCCCATGGTCCGCTCGACGGCCTTGAGCCAGCTCTTGTACTCACGGTCGCGCTCGTCCGCGGCCATGTTGGGGGTCCATTCGGCGGCCCGGCGCCAGTTGGCGCGCAGGTCCTCGGTGTTGGTCCAGAAGCCGACGGCGAGACCGGCGGCGTAGGCGGCGCCGAGGCAGGTGGTCTCGGCGACCATCGGGCGCACCACGGGGGCGTCCAGGACGTCGGCCAGGGTCTGCATCAGCAGGTTGTTGGAGGTCATGCCGCCGTCGACCTTGAGGGCCGTGAGCTCGACGCCGGAGTCCTTGGTCATGGCGTCGCTGATCTCACGGGTCTGCCAGGCGGTGGCCTCGAGCACGGCGCGCGCGATGTGCGCCTTCGTGACGTACCGGGTCAAGCCGGCGATCACGCCACGGGCGTCCGGACGCCAGTACGGGGCGAACAGACCGGAGAAGGCCGGCACGAAGTAGGCGCCGCCGTTGTCCTCGACCGACGACGCGAGCGTCTCGATCTCGGCGGCGGACTTGATCAGGCCCATCTGGTCGCGCATCCACTGCACCAGCGCGCCGGTGACGGCGATGGAGCCTTCGAGGGCGTAGACCGGCTTCTGGTCGCCGATCCGGTAGCCCACGGTGGTCAGCAGTCCGCTGTACGAGTTGATGACCTTGTCACCGGTGTTCATCAGCATGAACGTGCCGGTGCCGTAGGTGGACTTGGCCTCGCCCTCGGAGAAACAGGTCTGGCCGAACAGGGCCGCCTGCTGGTCGCCCAGCGCGGAGGCGACCGGGATGCCGCCGAGCAGCTCGCCGAGCGGACCGCCGGTGACCTCGCCGTACACCTCGGCGGAGGAGCGGATCTCGGGCAGCATCGCCAGCGGGACGCCGATGGATTCGGCGATCTTGGGGTCCCACTGCAGGGTGTGCAGGTTCATCAGCATGGTGCGGGAGGCGTTGGTGACATCGGTGACGTGGTGGCCGCCGTTCGCACCGCCCGTGAGGTTCCAGATGACCCAGGTGTCCATGGTGCCGAAGAGGATGTCGCCGGCCTCGGCGCGCTCGCGCAGGCCCTCGACGTTGTCGAGCAGCCAGCGGGCCTTGGGGCCGGCGAAGTACGACGCGAGCGGCAGGCCGGTCTCGCGGCGGAAGCGGTCCTGGCCGACGTTGCGGCCGAGCTCCCTGCAGAGGGCGTCGGTGCGGGTGTCCTGCCAGACGATGGCGTTGTGGACGGGCTCACCGGTGTTCTTGTCCCACAGCAGCGTGGTCTCACGCTGGTTGGTGATGCCGATGGCCTTGATGTCTTCGCGGGTGATGCCGGCCTTGTCGATGGCCCCGGCCACGACCTCCTGGACATTGGTCCAGATCTCGGCCGCGTTGTGCTCGACCCAGCCCGGCTTCGGGAAGATCTGCTCGTGTTCCTTCTGGTCGACGGCGACGATACGGCCGTCGCGGTCGAAGACGATGCAGCGGGACGAGGTGGTGCCCTGGTCGATGGCGGCGATGAAGGGGCCGGCGGTGTGTGCGTCGGTCACGGTGTGCTCCTGAAGGTTCCGTACGAAAGAGGCTGGCTTACGGCGTATTGCTTACGGCTCGGAAAACCTTGCGGTTCAAGGAACTCCAGGGCGTCTGGGCGCGGGGCCCGGGCGCCTCGGAAGCTCTGAGCGAAGAGGCTCTGAGCGAAGAGGCTCTAAGCAAAAGCGACGCTGTAGAGGCCTGCGGCGAGCGCGCCGCCGATCAGCGGACCGACGACCGGGACCCAGGAGTAGCTCCAGTCGGAACCGCCCTTGTTGGGCAGGGGGAGCAGGGCGTGCACGATACGCGGACCGAGGTCACGGGCCGGGTTGATCGCGTAGCCGGTCGGGCCACCGAGGGAGAGACCGATGGCGACAACCACGAGCGCGGTGATCAGGGCGCCCAGGGGGCCGAGACCGTTGCCGCCGTCGTTCAGGCCCTGCGTCATGACCGCGATCACCAGCACGAAGGTGCCGATGATCTCCGTGGCGAGGTTCTGCACCACGTTCCGGATCTCGGGACCGGTGGAGAAGATGCCGAGCACGGGGCCCGCGCCCTTCTCTCCCGCCTCGACGGACTTGGTGACCTCGCTTTCGGGGCCGCCGACGATCTCGGGATCGGTGAGGTGCGCCTGGAACTGTCCGTAGTACGCGACCCAGACCAGCGTGGCACCGATCATGGCGCCCAGCAGCTGACCGCCCCAGTACACCGGCAGGTCGTCCCAGCCGCCGTTCTCGATGGTCAGGGCCAGCGTCACGGCCGGGTTCAGGTGCGCGCCGGACAGTGGCGCGGAAGTGTAGACCGCCGTCAGAACGGCGAAGCCCCACCCGAAGGCGATGGCGAGCCAGCCGGCGTTACGGGCCTTCGAGGCCTTCAGTGTGACGGCGGCGCAGACGCCGCCACCCAGCAGGATGAGTATGGCGGTACCTATGGTCTCGCCGATGAAGATGTCGGAGCTGGACACCCGCGACTCCTTTGTCCTTCGTCCAGGGGAAGCAGAACCCCGGGTCCCTCCGGTGGTTCGTGCTCTCATTTCGTGCTCTCGTGGAGAGAGCAATACGGCCCATGGCGTCGTCACACTCTAGCGCGTATTGCCGGTAGGTGTTCGACAATGCCGACCGATGGACGGGAGTCTTGTCTCCGTGTTACCGGCGCGTCAAGAGCTCTGTTATCGAAAACTCGATCGTTATTGATCGCTGCGAGTTATCGATCTTCGGCCTGGGTGCGCACGCCAGAAGGCCGGTACGTCGACGACGTACCGGCCTTCCGTGCGTGCGGCTGTCTATGGAGGTCAGAACCGCCCGGCGCCCAGGTCCCGCGACACCGCGCGGGCGCAGTCGCGCACCGCCGCGATCAGCTCGGGACGCAGCTCGCCGTTCACACAGACCCGCTCCACGGCCCCGGTGATGCCCACCGCCCCGACCGGCATGCGCCGCCGGTTGTGGATGGGCGCGGCGACCGAGGCGACGCCCGTCCAGGTCTCCTCGACATCGGCGGCGTACCCCCGCGCGCGGGTCAGATCGAGGACCTCCTCGAACTGCTCCTGCTCGCTGATCGTCCGGACCGTGAACGGCTTGCGCTCGGCCTCCAGGACCTCACTGTGCGCCACCGGGTCGTACGCCGACAGGACCTTGCCCAGCGCCGTGGAGTGCAGCGGCTGCATGGCCCCGACCTCCAGCACCTGACGGCTGTCGTCCGGCCGGAACACGTGGTGCACGATCAGCACCCCCTGTTGGTGCAGCACGCCCAGATAGACGCTCTCACCGCTGGAGCGGGCCAGGTCGTCGGTCCACACCAGGGCGCGCGCCCGCAGCTCGTGCACGTCGAGATAGGTGGTCCCGAGCCGCAGCAGCTCGGCACCGAGCTGATAGCGCCCGGAGGCCGCGTCCTGCTCGACAAAACCCTCCTGCTGAAGGGTGCGCAATATGCCGTGGGCCGTACCCTTGGCCAGGCCCAGCGAGGAGGCGATGTCCGACAGGCCGAGCTGTCGCTCGCCGCCCGCGAGCAGCCGCAGCATCGCCGCCGCCCGTTCGAGCGACTGGATGTTCCGTGCCATCGCCGTGCTGCCTCCGTCCCCTTCGACCGACGGCGTGCGCACTCGCTACCACCGTTCGGCAATGTCGAACACTACCGTTCGTTGCCGAACTCCCGCTAATGGGCCGTCGCAACATACTCCGTCTGTCTTTGCGCCTCTGTAGCACGCGCCACACACGTCCGTCCCGTGGACGCCCCTGACCCTCCGCGGAGCTCCGGGCTAGGCTGACGGCGTGCGTCTTCCATGGGAGGCGCAAAGCCGACAGCCGTCGCACTCCAGGGAGCACCTTCATGGCCTCGTTGCCGAACCCGTCCCTTTCGTCCGAGCTTGCCGAGAACCGGACCCGTATCGACGCCCTCCGCGACGCTCTGGCCAACCGCGTCGTGGTGGCCGACGGAGCGATGGGCACCATGCTCCAGGCGCAGGACCCGACGCTGGAGGACTTCGAGAATCTCGAGGGCTGCAACGAGATTCTGAACGTCACCCGCCCCGACATCGTCCGCTCCGTCCACGAGGAGTACTTCTCCGTGGGCGTCGACTGCGTCGAGACCAACACCTTCGGCTCGAACCACTCGGCGGCGAGCGAGTACGAGATCGCCGACCGGATCTTCGAGCTGTCGGAGTCGGGCGCCCGGATCGCCCGCGAGGTCGCCGACGAGTTCGGCGCCAAGGACGGCCGCCAGCGCTGGGTCCTCGGCTCGATCGGCCCGGGCACCAAGCTGCCGTCGCTCGGCCACATCGGCTACGACGTCCTGCGCGACGGCTACCAGCAGAACGCCGAGGGCCTGATCGCCGGCGGCGCGGACGCCCTGATCGTGGAGACCACGCAGGACCTGCTGCAGACCAAGGCGAGTCTGATCGGCGCGCGCCGCGCGATGGAGGCGCTCGGCCTGGACATGCCGCTGATCTGCTCGCTCGCCTTCGAGACCACGGGCGTGATGCTGCTCGGCTCGGAGATCGGCGCGGCGCTGACCGCGCTGGAGCCGCTCGGTATCGATCTGATCGGCCTGAACTGCTCGACCGGCCCGGCGGAGATGAGCGAGCACCTGCGCTATCTGGCCCGCCACTCGCGTACGCCGCTGATGTGCATGCCGAACGCGGGCCTGCCGATCCTGACCAAGGACGGCGCGTACTTCCCGCTGACCCCGCCCGAGATGGCCGACGCGCAGGAGACCTTCGTACGGGACTACGGTCTCTCGCTGGTCGGCGGCTGCTGCGGCTCGACGCCCGAGCATCTGCGCCAGGTGGTCGAGCGTGTCCGCGACGTCGCGCCCGCCCCGCGCACCCCGCAGCCCGAGCCGGGCGCCGCCTCCCTCTACCAGACGGTCCCGTTCCGTCAGGACACGGCGTACATGGCGATCGGTGAGCGGACGAACGCCAACGGGTCGAAGAAGTTCCGGGAGGCGATGCTGGAGGGCCGCTGGGACGACTGTGTGGAGATGGCCCGCGACCAGATCCGCGAGGGCGCGCACATGCTCGACCTGTGCGTGGACTACGTCGGCCGCGACGGTGTGGCGGACATGGAGGAGCTGGCCGGTCGTTTCGCCACCGCCTCCACGCTGCCGATCGTGCTGGACTCCACCGAGGTCGACGTGATCAGGGCCGGGCTGGAGAAGCTCGGCGGGCGTGCGGTCATCAACTCCGTCAACTACGAGGACGGCGACGGGCCCGAGTCGCGGTTCGCGAAGGTCACGAGGCTGGCGCAGGAGCACGGGGCGGCGCTGATCGCGCTGACCATCGACGAGGAGGGCCAGGCCCGCACGCCGGAGCACAAGGTCGCCATCGCCGAACGGCTGATCGAGGACCTGACCGGGAACTGGGGCATCCACGAGTCGGACATCCTCATCGACACCCTGACCTTCACCATCTGCACGGGCCAGGAGGAGTCCCGCAAGGACGGCATCGCCACCATCGAGGCGATCCGCGAGCTCAAGCGCCGCCACCCGGACGTCCAGACCACGCTGGGTCTGTCGAACATCTCCTTCGGCCTCAACCCGGCCGCCCGGATCCTGCTCAACTCGGTCTTCCTCGACGAGTGTGTGAAGGCGGGCCTGGACTCGGCGATCGTGCACGCCTCGAAGATTCTGCCGATCGCGCGCTTCAACGAGGAGGAGGTCACCACCGCACTCGACCTCATCTACGACCGGCGTGCGGAGGGCTATGACCCGCTGCAGAAGCTGATGGCGCTGTTCGAGGGCGCGACGACGAAGTCGCTGAAGGCGGGCAAGGCGGAGGAGCTGGCGGCGCTGCCGCTGGATGAGCGGCTCAAGCGGCGGATCATCGACGGGGAGAAGAACGGCCTGGAGCAGGACCTGGCCGACGCCCTGGAGGAGCGTCCGGCGCTGGACATCGTCAACGAGACGCTGCTGGACGGCATGAAGGTGGTCGGCGAGCTGTTCGGATCGGGTCAGATGCAGCTGCCGTTCGTGCTGCAGTCGGCCGAGGTGATGAAGACCGCGGTGGCCTATCTGGAGCCGCACATGGAGAAGTCCGACGCGGAGGGCAAGGGCACGATCGTGCTGGCCACGGTGCGCGGGGATGTCCACGACATCGGCAAGAACCTCGTCGACATCATCCTGTCGAACAACGGCTACAACGTCGTCAACCTCGGTATCAAGCAGCCCGTTTCGGCGATCCTGGAGGCGGCCGCGGAGCACCGGGCGGACGTCATCGGCATGTCCGGGCTGCTGGTCAAGTCCACGGTGATCATGAAGGAGAACCTCGAGGAGCTCAACCAGCGCGGTCTGTCGGCCGATTACCCCGTCATCCTCGGTGGCGCCGCGCTCACCCGCGCCTATGTGGAGCAGGACCTGTACGAGATCTACCAGGGCGAAGTCCGCTACGCCCGGGACGCGTTCGAGGGTCTGCGTCTGATGGATGCGCTGATCGGGGTCAAGCGGGGTGTGCCGGGGGCGGTGCTGCCGGAGCTGAAGCAGCGCCGGGTGCGGGCCGCCGCCCCGACCGTGGTGGAGGAGCGCCCGGAGGAGGGGCATGTCCGCTCGGACGTGGCCGTCGACAACCCGGTACCCACCCCGCCGTTCTGGGGCACCCGCGTCATCAAGGGGATCCCGCTCAAGGAGTACGCGTCCTGGCTGGACGAGGGCGCGCTGTTCAAGGGGCAGTGGGGGCTGAAGCAGGCCCGCGCCGGGGACGGGCCGACGTATGAGGAACTCGTGGAGAGCGAGGGCCGCCCGCGGCTGCGGGGGCTGCTGGACAAGCTGCAGACGGACAACCTGCTCGAGGCGGCGGTGGTCTACGGCTACTTCCCGTGTGTGTCCAAGGACGACGACCTGATCATCCTGGACGAGCAGGGCAACGAGCGCACTCGTTTCACCTTCCCGCGTCAGCGTCGCGGGCGTCGGCTGTGTCTGGCCGACTTCTTCCGCCCGGAGGAGTCCGGCGAGCGGGACGTGGTCGGACTGCAGGTGGTCACGGTCGGCTCGCGGATCGGTGAGGAGACGGCCCAGCTGTTCGAGTCGAACTCCTACCGCGACTACCTCGAACTGCACGGTCTGTCCGTGCAGTTGGCCGAAGCCCTCGCCGAATACTGGCACGCCCGTGTCCGTTCGGAACTCGGCTTCGCCGCTGAGGACCCGGCGGCCGTCGAGGACATGTTCGACCTCAAGTACCGTGGCGCCCGCTTCTCCCTCGGCTACGGCGCCTGCCCCGACCTCGAGGACCGGGCCAAGATCGCCGAGCTCCTCGAGCCCGAGCGCATCGGCGTCCAGCTCTCCGAGGAGTTCCAGCTGCACCCCGAGCAGTCCACGGACGCCATCGTGATCCACCACCCCGAGGCGAAGTACTTCAACGCCCGTTAGCCTGTTTAGTCCCACTTGAGCTGCCCTGGATGTATCGACAGGCACTTTCGCAACGGGAGACGTACACTGGTTGGTCCACCGCAGGCCGGTTGTTCCTCTGTTCCCAGAGGGGTAACCGGCCTGATCGTCCCTCAAGGAGGTGTGCCCGGATGACCAGTACGGTCCCCGCGCTCAATACCCGTACGGCCGAAGGCTCTGCTCTGCAGGCCGTGCTCCTCGACATGGACGGCACCCTGGTGGACACCGAGGGCTTCTGGTGGGATGTCGAGGTCGAGGTCTTCAAGACACTCGGGCACACCCTTGACGACTCCTGGCGCCATGTGGTGGTCGGCGGCCCCATGACCCGCAGCGCCGGCTTCCTGATCGAGGTCACCGGGGCCGACATCACCCTGGCAGAGCTCACAGTGCTGCTCAACGACGGCTTCGAGGACCGTATCGGGCACGCGCTGCCGCTGATGCCGGGGGCGGCCAGACTCCTCGCCGAGCTCGCGGCGCACGAGATCCCCACCGCCCTGGTCTCCGCCTCGCACCGACGCATCATCGACCGCATCCTGGCCTCGCTCGGACCCCAGTACTTCGCGCTGACCGTCGCGGGCGACGAGGTGGAGCGCACGAAGCCGTTCCCCGACCCGTATCTGCTCGCGGCCGCCGGACTGGGCGCGGATCCGGCCAGGTGCGCCGTCATCGAGGACACCACCACAGGTGTCACCGCCGCCGAGGCCGCGGGCTGCCGCGTGGTGGCCGTGCCCTCGGTCGCGCCGATCGCCCCCGCGGCCCGGCGCACGGTCGTGACCTCGCTCGAAGACGTCGACCTGCCTTTTCTGCGCGGCCTGATGACGGAAATGCGCTAGGCGTTCACCCAGCGTGCATAACCGAATGCGCGGATATCGGCGAGAGGGCGAGCCGGGTAACCAAGAGAAGGCAACCCCGGGTAACCCCGACAAGGCCGCCCCGGAATTCGATCCCTGCCGACTGGCTGAATTCCGGTACTCGCCCACCGAGTTGAGAGTGTGACGTTCAACACTCCAGGGAGGGTCGACATCGGGCTCGAATTGTGCCGCCACCCCCCTTTCGGGGGTGGTTGACGTGCCCTTGTGTCCCGATTGATGGAATGCTGCACGAATCCTTCCGCTGTCGGGTTATCGGTGCGTCCGCGTCCGGTTTCGCAGCGTGATGGGAACTCAACTCCGGTCTCTGCGGGCCGTCCTGGTGGCGCGGACTAATCTCGTCACGAGACCCTCGCCATAATCCCGTGACTCGCTTGCACCACCCTTGCATGGCGCGCACACGGACACGACAGCTCTGGAGAAACTCGAGCATGAACCGTAAGACTTTGGTGCTGCCGGCCGTGGTCGGCCTGCTCGCCCCGGTGCTCGCCGCGTGTGGCGGATCCGACAGCGGGGGCAACAGTGGCGATGCGATCGTCGTCGGCACCACGGACCGGTTCACCGCGTCGAAGGAAGCCCCGGCTCCGCTCGACCCGGCGTACGCCTACGACGTCGGCACCTGGAACATCCTGCGCCAGACCGTGCAGACGCTGTTGGTCCAGCCCCGCGGCGACGGCGAGCCCGAGCCCGAGGCGGCCGAGAGCTGCGGTTTCACCGACTCCGGCAACGAGCGCTACGCCTGCCAGCTGCGCGACGGGCTGAAGTTCGCGAACGGTGACCCGATCACCGCAAAGGACGTGAAGTTCTCGATCGACCGAGCGATGTCGCTCAAGGCCGACAGCGGGGTGTTCGCGCTGCTGTCCACCGTCGACACCGTCGAGACGCAGGGCGACAGCGAGGTGATCTTCCACCTCAAGACCGCGGACGCCACCTTCCCGTTCAAGCTGTCGACCCCGGTCGCCGCCATCGTGAACCCCAAGGATTACGAGAAGGGCAAGCTGCGCGACGGTTTCCAGATCGACGGCTCCGGCCCGTACACCGTGGAGACCGAGGTCAAGGACGACGAGGCCGTCAAGTTGGTCTTCACCAAGAACCCCAACTACAAGGGCACTCTGGAGGTGAAGAACTCCAAGGTCGAGATGCGTTCCTTCGAGAGCGCCGACGCCATGGGCAAGGCCCTGAAGGACGACGACATCGACCTGATGACCCGTGCGATGACGCCGGCGCAGATCAAGGAGCTCGGCGGCGCCTCCGCGGACAGCAACATCGACCTGGTCGAGATGCCCGGCCTGGAGATCCGCTTCCTGGGATTCAACACCGACGACCCGTCGGTGAAGAACAAGGCCGTCCGTCAGGCCATGGCTCAGATCATCAACCGTGGTGAGCTCGTCTCCGAGGTGTACGGCTCCGCGGCCGAGCCCCTCTACTCGGTCGTCCCGGCGACCATCACCGGTCACTCCAACTCGTTCTTCAACGAGTACGGCGACCCGAGCGTCGCCAAGGCCACGACGACGCTGAGCGCGGCCAACATCACCACGCCGGTGAAGCTCACGCTGCACTACACGACCGACCACTACGGCTCGGCCACCAAGGACGAGTTCGAGCTGCTGAAGAAGCAGCTCAACGCCAGCGGCCTGTTCGACGTCGACGTCAAGGGCCAGCCCTGGGATGTCTTCCGCCCCGCCGAGCAGAAGGGTGAGTACGAGGTCTACGGCATGGGCTGGTTCCCCGACTTCCCGGACGCCGACAACTACGTGGCGCCGTTCCTCGACAAGGACAACACCCTCGGCTCCCCGTACGTGAACGCCACGATCCGTGGCACCCTGCTCCCGGAGTCCCGTCGTGAGGCCGACCGCCTCACCGCGTCGAAGAGCCTCACCGACATCCAGGACATCGTCGCCAGCGACGTGCCGTTGCTGCCGCTGTGGCAGGGCAAGCAGTACATCGCCACCCGGGACGACATCACCGGTGCCGAGTGGGCGCTCAACTCCTCCTCGACCCTCCAGTTGTGGGAGCTCGGCCGCGGCGTGAGCTGAGCGGCCCTCTCTTGGCGCCGGGCCACGAGGACCCGGCGCCCGTGAGATTCGCGGCGCCCGAGAGATCGGGCGCCACTGAGAACCAATGACAAGGCACTTGCTCATGAACATGCGCAACCAGTGGCCGGCTGTTTCCGTCGTGACGGGGCTGGCCGCCGGTTTGCTCACCGGATGCGGCTCGGAAACGGGTGGCTCCGGGAGCGCCGGCTCCTCCGTGGTGATCGGGATGTCCGACGACGTGCTGGCCACCGACCCGGCGTCCGGCTACGACCCGGGGTCCTGGCTGCTGTTCAACAACGTCTTCCAGTCGCTGCTGAGCTTCCCCAACGGCGGTACGGAGCCGGAGCCGGAGGCTGCCGAGGAGTGCGCGTTCTCGGACACCGAGACCAAGGTCTACAAGTGCACGCTCAAGGACGGCCTGAAGTTCAGCAACGGTGACGCGCTCACCTCGAAGGATGTGAAGTACTCCTTCGACCGCATGCTGAACATCGACGACGCCGCAGGCCCGGCCGTCATGTTCCCCATGATCGACACGGTGGAGACCCCGGACGCCGAGACGGTCGTCTTCAACCTCAAGTACGCCGACGCCACCTTCCCGAGCAAGATCGCCTCCGGCGCCGGCTCGATCGTGGACCACGAGCAGTACTCCTCGAACGGACTGCGCAAGGACAACCAGGCCGTCGGCTCGGGCCCGTACAAGCTGGACTCCTTCACCGACGACAGGGCCGTCTTCTCCGTCAATACGAGCTACAAGGGCACCGCCACCGTGAAGAACTCCGGCGTCACGCTGGAGTTCTTCCACGGCAACCAGTCCGCCCTGAAGAAGGCGCTGCTGAACAGCGAGGTCGACGTCGCCTACCGAGGTCTCGCCGCCGACGACATCGCGGACATCGACAACGACACCTCCACCGGCAAGGGCGTCGACATCGTCGAGGGCACCGGCGCGGAGGTCCAGCACCTGGTCTTCAACATGGACGACCCGGTCACCGGCCGGCTCGGGGTACGCAAGGCCATCGCCTATCTGCTCGACCGCGAGGCCCTGGTCAACAAGGTCTACCAGGACACGGCGACACCCCTCTACTCGATCATCCCGGCCGGTATCACGGGCCACAACACGGCCTTCTTCGACGCCTACGGCGCCCGCCCCTCGAAGGCGAAGGCCGCGGCCGCGCTCCAGGCCGAGGGCATCGCCGACAAGGTGAAGCTCACGCTCTGGTCGACGCCGTCGCGCTACGGACCCGCCACCGACCAGGAGTTCAAGGCGATCGCCCAGCAGCTCAATGCGAGCGGGCTGTTCGACGCGACCGTCAAGTCCGTCGCCTTCGACCAGTACGAGAAGGACATCGCCGAGGGCAAGTACGGCGTCTACGTGAAGGGCTGGGTGCCCGACTATCCGGACCCCGACAACTTCACGGCCCCCTTCTTCGGCGAGGGCAACGTGCTGGGCAACAACTTCACCAACAGCACGATCACCGGTCAGATCGTCCCGGAGACGGCCGCCCGGGCCGACCGCGCCTCGACCGAATCCGAATACGGCAAGCTCCAGGACATCGTGGCCGAGCAGGTCCCGGTCCTCCCGATCTGGCAGGCCAAGCAGTACGCGATCGTGCGGGACAACGTCTACGGCCTCGAGTACTGCCTCGACGCCTCGACGGTGTTCCGGTTCTGGGAGATCAGCAAGGACTGATTCCGGCACGATGAACGCCGAGGGCGCCCCTTCCTGGAAGGGGCGCCCTCGGCGTTCATCGTGCTTCGTGCTGTGGGTGTCACGTCGTGGTCCTGCGGGCCTCACTGCGCCCCGGGGCGCACCAGTCCGCTCTCGTACGCGTACACCGCGGCCTGCACCCGGTCGCGCAGCCCCAGCTTGGTGAGGACGTGCCCCACATGCGTCTTGACCGTGGTCTCGCTGACGAAGAGATCGGCGGCGATCTCCGCGTTCGACAGGCCCCGCGCCACCAGCTTCAGCACCTCGACCTCGCGCTCCGTGAGGGTGTGCAGCGTGTTGGGCAAAGGCTCGTCACCGGACGGCAGGTGCCCCGCGTACTTGTCCAGAAGCCGACGCGTGATACTCGGCGCGAGCATCGCCTCACCCGCCGCGACCACGCGGATCGCCTGTACCAGCTCATTGGCCGGCGCGTCCTTGAGCAGGAAGCCGCTGGCACCCGCGCGCAACGCCTCCACCACGTACTCGTCGAGGTCGAAGGTCGTCAGCACGAGCACCTTCGCCGGGCCGTCCCGCCCGGGCCCGGTGATCTGCCGGGTCGCTTCCACCCCGTCCATCCGGGGCATACGGATGTCCATCAGAACGACATCGGGTTGCAGGGCACGTACCTGATCGAGTGCCTGGAGACCGTCACCGGCCTCGCCGACGACCGCAAGGTCCTGCTCCGCTTCCAGGATCATCCGGAAGCCGGTACGCAGCAGCGGCTGGTCGTCGACCAGTAGGACGCGGATGGCCACGTAAGTCTCCTTCGCTAGTCCGGCCCCATTCTGCCCTGCGCGGTCCGGCCCGACTCGGGCACCCTGACCCGCTACGGCTGTGCCGTAGCGGGGGCGCCCCCCGGACCCCCGGCCGAAGAGGGGCTCGCCTTGCGCACCGGCAGCGGATAGGGCGGGGGAGTGCCGCCGAATTCCGGACATACCGCCTGGTGGTCGCACCAGCCGCACAGCTTGGTGGGCCTCGGTCGCCAGTCACCCGTCTCGGTGGCCTGCCCGATCGCCTCCCACAGCGCGAGCAGCTTGCGCTCGACCCGCTCCAGATCCGCGACCACCGGGTCGTACGTCAGCACGTCGCCGCTGCCGAGATAGACGAGCTGGAGCCGACGCGGGACCACCTGCTTCAGCCGCCACACCACCAGGGCGTAGAACTTCATCTGGAACAAGGCACCTTCGGCGTACTCCGGCCGCGGCGCCTTTCCCGTCTTGTAGTCGACGATCCGGACCTCGCCCGTCGGCGCCACATCGACGCGGTCGATGATCCCGCGCAGCTTCAGCCCGGAATCGAGCCGCGCCTCGACGAACAGCTCGCGCTCCGCCGGCTCCAGCCGGGTCGGATCCTCCAGCGTGAACCAGCGCTCGACCAGCCGCTCGGCCTCGCCCAGCCAGCGCGCCAGCCGCTCACCCTCGGGGTCGTCGGCGAACAGCTCCACGACCTCCGGCCTGGACTCGCGCAGCCGATCCCACTGGCCGGGGATCAGGGACTTGGCGCGCGGAGCCGTCCGCTCCGTCGCCGGGGTGTCGAAGAGCCGCTCCAGCACCGCGTGCACCAGCGTGCCCCGGGTCGCCGCCTCGCTCGGCTTCTCCGGGAGCTTGTCGATCACCCGGAACCGGTAGAGCAGCGGGCACTGCATGAAGTCGGAGGCGCGCGAGGGCGACAGCGACGCCGGCGGCACCGCCGCGACGGCCCCGACGGTCTCGGCCGCCCCGGCCCGCTCGGTCGCGCCGGCCGAATCGGACAGCTCGGTCGACCCGGCCGAATCGGACCGTACGACGGCGCTGTCGGTGCCGGTCTCCGAGACGCCCTCAGTGCTGGTTTCCATGACGACAAACCCTACGGCGTGCCACTGACAGTACTGCGCCATTCCGGGGGATATCCCCCGCCCCCACCGCCGGGAAAGAGCGAAACCGGTCGCGACCCGGCGGCTCGGGCGACGGCGCGGAAAACAGAGGGGGTGCCGGGGCGGAACGCGCCGCGACGGCCGCATACCATCGACCACAGACCCTCCTGCTCCGCATGGTCGGGAGCGGGGACGCTTCGAACGAGGGGACATCGTGGACGAGAGCGGCGGGAGCGGGCAGCCGCGGTCCGGCACCGACGAAGCGACCGAGCGCCACGGGGAGCCACAGGTCCCCCCGACCTCGGCCGCGGACACCAAGCGCCCCGGACCCGAGCGGGACGAGCACCCCGCCGGGCCGACGCCCACCGAACCGGGCGAACCCGACTCCGCCCCCGCCTCCGACGCGACCAGCGCGCCCACAGACACCACGGGCGAGGCCGAGACACACGGCGGTTCCCCGGACGAGGCCCGGAAACACCCCGGCCCCTCGACCGACAGCACCCCCGAACCCGTACCGACGCCTCCCCCGGCGGACCGGCCGACCCCCGTCGACCCCGCCCCGTACCCCCGCACCCTCGCCCAGTCCGGCACCCGCCCCGGCAAGGGGCAGCCCCCGCGGCGCGGCCGGGAACCCGGCGGCGGCCTGCTGATGGGGCGACCGTTCGGCGTGCCCGTCTACGTGGCCCCCAGCTGGTTCCTCGTGGCAGCCCTGATCACCTGGGTGTTCGGCGGCCAGATCGACCGCGTACTGCCCGAACTCGGCGCCCTGCGCTACCTCGTCTCCCTCTTCTTCGCGGTCGCCTTCTACGCCTCCGTCCTGGTCCACGAACTGGCCCACACGGTCGCCGCCCTGCGCTTCAAACTGCCGGTACGCCGGATCCAGCTGCAGTTCTTCGGCGGGGTCTCGGAGATCGAGAAGGAGTCGGACACCCCCGGCCGGGAGTTCGTCCTGGCCTTCGTCGGCCCCTTGCTCTCCCTCGTCCTCTCCGGCGTCTTCTACCTCGCCATGCAGGCCGTCGAGCCCGGCACGGTCCCCGGCGTCCTCCTGGCCGGCCTGATGATCTCCAACCTGATCGTGGCCGCCTTCAACCTGCTTCCCGGCCTGCCCCTCGACGGCGGCCGCATGCTCCGCGCCGTCGTCTGGAAGATCACCGGCAAACCGATGAGCGGCACCATCGCCGCCGCCTGGGTCGGCCGCGCCCTCGCCGTCTCCGTACTGATCGGACTGCCCCTGCTCACCCAGTCCGGAGCACTCGGCGAAACCCAGGACACCATGGGCGGCATGGACACCGTCACCGACGCCCTGCTCGCCGCGATCCTCGCCGCGATCATCTGGACCGGTGCCGGCAACAGCCTCCGCATGGCCCGACTGCGCGAACACCTGCCCGAACTGCGGGCCCGCGCACTCACCCGGCGCGCGGTCCCCGTCGAGACCAACACCCCGCTCTCCGAGGCCCTGCGCCGCGCCAACGACGCCGGCGCCCGCGCCCTCGTCGTCGTCGACGCCCACGGCGAACCCCTCTCCCTCGTCCGCGAGGCCGCCATCGTCGGCGTACCGGAGCACCGCCGCCCCTGGGTCGCGGTCAGCGGCCTCGCCCAGGACCTCACCGACGGCATGCGCGTCTCCGCAGAACTTGCCGGCGAAGACCTCCTCGACGCCCTCCGCGCCGCCCCCGCCACCGAATACCTGGTGGTGGAGGACTCCGGCGAGATCTACGGAGTCCTGTCGGCGGCAGACGTGGAGCGAGCGTTCGTGAAAGCAATGGCCAGGCACCCCTCTTAAAGGGCTCGGTTCGCCTCCGGGGCGCTACAGCCGGTGTCGAGAGCACGACCGTGCTCAGCCCTCCTTCGTCGGGCCTCCGCGCTCCCCCAAGCTCTCGGCTTCGCTCGAGCAGGGGGGACCCCCATGCGCTCTCGACACCGGCGCGCCCCTTCGGCTCACTCGCCAAGGCACCGTACGCATGGTCCGCGCCCGCTTCCAGGACCGGTAGGCTGGTCACATGTCCGAACCGACCGGTGCCGCCCGCAGGCGCGGGCCCTTCAAGGTCGGGGACCAGGTTCAGCTGACCGACCCCAAGGGCCGCCACTACACGTTCACGCTCGAGGCCGGGAAGAATTTCCACACCCACAAGGGTTCCTTCCCCCACGACGAGCTGATCGGTGCTCCCGAGGGCAGCGTCGTCCGCACCACGGGGAACGTCGCCTATCTCGCGCTGCGCCCCCTGCTCCCCGACTACGTCCTGTCCATGCCCCGCGGCGCCGCCGTGGTCTACCCCAAGGACGCGGGGCAGATCCTGGCCTTCGCCGACATCTTCCCCGGCGCACGCGTCGTCGAAGCGGGCGTCGGCTCCGGCTCGCTCAGCAGCTTCCTGCTCCGCGCCATCGGCGACCAGGGCATGCTGCACTCCTACGAGCGCCGCGAGGACTTCGCCGAGATCGCCCAGCAGAACGTGGAGCGCTACTTCGGCGGACCGCACCCCGCCTGGCAGCTCACCGTCGGCGACCTCCAGGACAACCTGAGCGACACCGACGTCGACCGCGTCATCCTCGACATGCTCGCCCCCTGGGAATGCCTGGAAGCCGTCTCCAAGGCACTCGTCCCCGGCGGCATCGTCTGCTGCTACGTGGCGACCACCACCCAGCTCGCCCGGACCGTCGAGTCCATCCGAGAGATCGGCTGCTTCAACGAGCCGAGCGCCTGGGAGTCGATGATCCGCAACTGGCACATCGAGGGTCTGGCGGTCCGCCCCGACCACCGGATGATCGGCCACACCGGCTTCCTCCTCACCGCCCGCCGCCTCGCGGACGGCGTCGAGCCGCCCATGCGCCGCCGCCGCCCCGCCAAGGGCGCCTACGGCGAGGACTACGCGGGCCCGAACGCCGACGGCGGCACAGGCCGCTGACCTGACCCGCGGCACCCGCCGTCGAGGTACCCAACGCACCACCGCTGTGGCCGAGTTCCCGGAACCCTCCCGGAACTCGGCCACAGCGCTTTTCCGTTGACACACCACCAGAAGTCCGGACCCCGCCGTTCCGCCCCGCTGTGACGTGTGGCACCATGCTGGCCACCCCACCGCCACAGCCCTCCCAGGAGACGCTCCTAGTGCAGCAATCCGTCGTCCCGGAACTGGCACACACGCACACCCGCCCCATCCACTGGCTCGCCACGGCCACCGCCCTGGCCGCGGTCGTCGCCCTCTCCTCGGTCCTGCAACCCGGATCGGCGACCGCCGCCCAGTCAGGCCCCGAGGCGAAGCCCGCCCCAGCCACGACAACGCCCCCGGACCCCACCGGCGTCACGTTCCCGATCGAATGCGGGCCGACCGAGGCCATCGTCCAGAAGAAGGCCTCCGGAGACCTCGACGGCGACGGCAACCCGGAGACGGTGGCCGTGGTCCGCTGCGACGCCGGTTCGGGCACCCCACCCAACGGCGTCTACGTCCTCACCCAGGCCTCCGGCGCGAAGAAACCGCGCGTCGTGGCCACCCTCGTCGACCCCAAGGACCGCCTCACCGTCACGGACTTCACGGTACGTGACGGCGCCGTCACGGCGACCCTGCTCGGCTACTCCTCGTCCGACGTACCGAGTTGCTGTCCGGACGTGAAGGACCACGCCAAGTGGCAGTGGAAGAACGACGCGTTCATCCGCTCGACACCGTCCGGCGCCCAGAGCGTATGAGAAGCATGTGAGAAAAGAGACAAGTCATCACGCGGAGTGCCCGAAAGGTCACTCCGCGTCGGGGCCGTAGACCTCGACGCTGTCCGAAACCCGACGTACATGGATGCAGTCACCCGGGCACTCCTTCGCGGAGTCGGCGACATCGCGCAGAAGCGTCAGCGGTACGGGCGTTGTCGCACCCGGGGCCTGAAGCAACTCGTCATCGGGGCTCTTCACGTAGGCCAGACCGTCGATGTCCAGCTCGAAGACTTCCGGCGCGTACTGGGCGCAGATCCCGTCACCGGTACAGAGATCCTGGTCAATCCAGACCTCGAGCGCCTCGCCGTCGGTTCCGGCCTCCTGCTGCACGGTCATTTCTCCTGCCATTTCCTGCGTCGAGCGATCCGAGGACTGGGGAATCGGGCCAGCTCTGACGGGTGTTGAACACTTCGACCCTACCTCCGCCCGCTTCCCAATCATGTTCGGTGGGTATTCCCCTGGCGTGAGGGAGAGCGCAAGGGTGAAGATCGGACACACCCCTACAGTCTTTGTGATCTAGGGGTTTCAATCGACACCCACCCAGGTAGGGTCTGGAAGCGTCCAGCTCCCCTTGGAGGAGGTGAGGACCGTGGCAGCCCACGACGACGACATGAACCGCGGCATCCGCCCGGGACGAGGGTCCGATGACCCTGCCGGGCAGGTTGCCTACCTTGAGCAGGAGATCGCCGTCCTGCGACGCAAGCTCGCCGACTCTCCGCGGCACACGAGGATTCTCGAAGAGCGGATCGTCGAGCTGCAGACCAACCTGGCAGGCGTGTCCGCACAGAACGAGCGGCTCGCCAACACGCTCCGTGAGGCCCGCGACCAGATCGTGGCCCTCAAGGAAGAAGTCGACCGGCTCGCACAGCCGCCGGCAGGCTTCGGTGTCTTCCTCGTGGCGAACGAGGACGGCACGGCCGACATCTTCACCGGGGGCCGCAAGCTCCGGGTGAACGTCAGCCCCAGCGTCGAGCTCGAAGAGCTCAGGCGCGGCCAGGAAGTGATGCTCAACGAAGCCCTCAACGTGGTCGAAGCCATGGAGTACGAGAGCGTCGGCGACATCGTCACCCTCAAGGAAATCCTCGAGGACGGCGAACGCGCCCTCGTGCAGGGGCACACCGACGAGGAACGGGTGGTACGGCTCGCCGAGCCGCTGCTGGACGTCATCATCCGCCCCGGCGACGCCCTGCTTCTCGAACCCCGTTCCGGCTATGTCTACGAAGTTGTCCCGAAGAGCGAGGTCGAGGAGCTCGTCCTCGAAGAGGTCCCGGACATCGGCTACGAGCAGATCGGCGGCCTGGGAAACCAGATCGAACTGATCCGCGACGCGGTCGAGCTCCCCTACCTCTACCCCGACCTCTTCAAGGAGCACGAACTGCGGCCGCCCAAGGGTGTCCTGCTGTACGGGCCCCCCGGATGCGGAAAGACGCTCATCGCCAAGGCCGTCGCCAACTCGCTGGCCAAGAAGGTCGCCGAAGTCACCGGCCAAGCCACCGGCAAGAGCTTCTTCCTCAACATCAAGGGCCCCGAGCTCCTCAACAAGTACGTCGGCGAGACCGAGCGGCAGATCCGCCTCGTCTTCCAGCGTGCTCGTGAGAAGGCCAGCGAGGGCACCCCCGTCATCGTCTTCTTCGACGAGATGGAATCCCTCTTCCGCACCCGTGGATCAGGCGTCAGCTCGGACGTGGAGAACACCATCGTCCCCCAGCTGCTCGCCGAGATCGACGGCGTGGAAGGCCTGGAGAACGTGGTCGTGATCGGCGCCTCCAACCGCGAGGACATGATCGACCCCGCGATCCTGCGTCCCGGACGCCTCGATGTGAAGATCAAGATCGAGCGCCCGGACGCCGAGGCCGCCAAGGACATCTTCGCCAAGTACCTCACCCAACGCCTCCCGCTCCACTCCGACGACCTCGGAGAACACGGCGGGGACCGCGCGGCCACCGTCCACGGCATGATCCAGACCGCCGTGGAACAGATGTACGCCGAGTCCGAGGAAAACCGCTTCCTCGAGGTCACCTATGCCAACGGCGACAAGGAAGTCCTCTACTTCAAGGACTTCAACTCCGGCGCCATGATCGAAAACATCGTGGGCCGCGCCAAGAAGGCAGCCATCAAGGCCTTCCTCGAACAGAACCAGAAGGGCCTAAGGGTCTCCCACCTCCTCCAGGCATGCGTGGATGAGTTCAAGGAGAACGAGGACCTGCCCAACACCACCAACCCGGACGACTGGGCCCGGATCTCCGGAAAGAAGGGCGAACGGATCGTTTACATCCGTACGCTCGTCACCGGAAAGCAGGGCGCGGACACCGGACGCTCCATCGACACGGTGGCGAACACCGGTCAGTACCTGTAAAAGACGGGGCGGCTGCGGGTGCCCACCACGGGTGCCCGCAGCCGACTGTTTTCCGCGTCACAGCTGGAGCAGAGCAATGACGCAAATGATCTCCCCACCAGCGCAAAGGCGTTCTAGGCTCTTTCGTACCGCCGAGTCGCGCGTTGCGGGGACGGGCACCGCACACGCACCGGAGCACCAGCGGTACTTGAGCAGCGTCCCCGACCGAGGGCGCCGCCGGGCAAGGAGGGCCGCATGACCGTACGGCGAGTAATGGGCATCGAGACGGAGTACGGGATCTCCGTCCCCGGCCACCCCAACGCCAATGCCATGCTCACCTCGTCCCAGATCGTCAACGCCTACGCGGCGGCGATGCACCGGGCGCGCCGCGCCCGCTGGGACTTCGAGGAGGAGAACCCGCTGCGGGACGCGCGAGGTTTCGACCTCGCACGCGAGGCCGCCGACTCCAGCCAGCTCACCGACGAGGACATCGGCCTCGCCAATGTCATCCTCACCAACGGCGCACGGCTGTACGTGGACCACGCACACCCCGAGTACAGCGCCCCCGAAGTCACCAACCCGCTGGACGCCGTCCTGTGGGACAAGGCCGGCGAGCGCATCATGGCGGAGGCCGCGGAACGCGCGGCGCAGCTCCCCGGCGCCCAGCCGATCCACCTCTACAAGAACAACACCGACAACAAGGGCGCCTCCTACGGCACGCACGAGAACTACCTGATGAAGCGGGAGACCCCCTTCTCGGACATCGTGCGCCACCTCACGCCGTTCTTCGTGTCCCGTCAGGTCGTCACCGGAGCGGGCCGCGTCGGTATCGGCCAGGACGGCCACGAACACGGCTTCCAGCTCAGCCAGCGCGCCGACTACTTCGAGGTCGAGGTGGGTCTCGAGACCACCCTGAAGCGCCCCATCATCAACACGCGTGACGAGCCGCACGCGGACGCCGAGAAGTACCGCCGCCTGCACGTGATCATCGGCGACGCGAACCTGTCGGAGATCTCGACCTACCTGAAGCTGGGCACCACGGCTCTGGTCCTGTCCATGATCGAGGACGGCTTCATTGCCGTGGATCTCGCCGTCGACCAGCCCGTGCGCACCCTCCATCAGGTCTCGCACGACCCCACCTTGAAGCGACTTGTCACGCTCCGTAGTGGTCGCACGCTCACCGCGGTCCAGCTTCAGATGGAGTACTTCGAGCTGTCGCGCAAATATGTGGAGGAGCGCTTCGGGGCCGACGCGGACGACCAGACCAAGGACGTCCTGCTCCGCTGGGAGGACACCCTCAACCGCCTCGAGAACGACCCGATGAGCCTCTCGGGCGAGCTCGACTGGGTCGCCAAGCGGGAGCTCATGGAGGGCTACCGCCGCCGCGACAGCCTCGACTGGGACGCCGCCCGGCTGCACCTGGTCGACCTCCAGTACGCCGACGTGCGTGCCGAGAAGGGCCTCTACAACCGTCTCGCGGCGCGCGGCAAGATGAAGCGGCTCCTGGACGAGCAGGACGTCGAGCGAGCCCGCACGAAGCCGCCGGAGGACACGCGTGCGTACTTCCGTGGCCGCTGTCTCGAACAGTACGCGGACGACGTCGCGGCGGCCTCCTGGGACTCGGTGATCTTCGATCTGCCGGGCCGGGACTCGCTCCAGCGCGTCCCAACCCTCGAGCCGCTTCGCGGAACGCGTAATCACGTCAAGGAGCTCCTCGACCGCTGCCGCACCGCAGAAGACCTGGTCAGGGTCCTGTCGGGCAACTGAACGGCCCCGCGAGCCCACAGGGTCGATCGGGGTGGAAAGACGCGACGTCCGGGAATCATCGAGGTGGCTCCCGGACGTTGTAGCAACAGCGGGGCCGATGTCGGACCCTGCTTGTAGGGTCTGATCAAGAACGTCGAACCGAGCGGGGTGAGGGTATGGCGACCAAGGACACCGGCGGCGGACAGCAGAAGGCGACGCGCTCCACCGAGGAGGTCGAGGAGCAGGCGCAAGACGCACAGGCTTCGGAAGACCTCAAGGAGCGCCAGGAGAAGCTGAGCGACGACGTGGACTCCGTGCTGGACGAGATCGACGATGTCCTCGAGGAGAATGCAGAGGATTTCGTTCGCTCATTCGTTCAAAAGGGTGGACAGTAAAGGTCGAGGTCCACTTTTACCTTCGAAGTGAAGGTGTGGGGTGGGTGAGTGATCGAGCCGGGGCAGCTGAAGCGCTGTGTGCGGTGCGGCGAGAGCAAGCCGCACGCAGCCTTCTTCCGTAAGCGGACGAACCTCGATGTGTTGCAACGCGGGGGCTCCGCCCCAAGGTGAATGTGCCCGAAGGGCACAAACGCTGTCCGGGATGCGGTGAAGTGAAGCCGCACAGCGTCGGCGGCGCCTGTGGCGCAAGTACGGCATGACCGAAGCCGAACGTGACGAGATGATCGCCTCTCAAGAGGGGCTCTGTGCGATCTGCTGGAAAGCCCCGGCAGTCCAGGTGGATCACTGCCACGAGACGGGTAGGGTCCGTGGCGTACTGTGCTTCAACTGCAATTCCGGCCTCGGCCTGTTGAGGGACGACCCCGAAGCTGCGTACCGAGCTGCCGACTACCTGGAAGGAAACGCGTGGAAGCCAACACTCGTAGCACCGGGCGTCTACCGGCTGCCTTCCTGACGCCTGGGTCGTCGTCCTTCATGGACTTCCTGGCCGACCATCAGCCGGAGATGCTCCCGGGCAAGCGGCAGCTGCCGCCCGTCCAGGGCGTGATCGAGGCCCCGCACGGCACGACCATCGTCGCCGTCACGTTCCCCGGCGGCGTGGTCCTCGCCGGTGACCGGCGGGCCACCATGGGCAATGTCATCGCGCAGCGGGACATCGAGAAGGTGTTCCCGACGGACGAGTACTCGGCCGTCGGTATCGCCGGCACCGCCGGTCTCGCCGTCGAGATGGTGAAGCTGTTCCAGCTGGAGCTGGAGCACTTCGAGAAGGTCGAGGGCACCACGCTCTCCCTGGAGGGCAAGGCCAACCGACTCTCCACGATGATCCGTTCAAACCTCGGCATGGCCATGCAGGGCCTCGCCGTCGTCCCCCTCTTCGCGGGCTACGACGTGGACCGCGAGAAGGGCCGCATCTTCTCCTACGACGTCACCGGCGGCCGCTCCGAGGAGCACGGCTACGCCGCCACCGGCTCCGGATCGCTCTTCGCGCGCAGCGCCATGAAGAAGCTCTACGACAAGGACCTGACCGAGGAGCAGGCCACGACGCTCGTCATCCAGGCCCTGTACGACGCGGCCGACGACGACTCGGCGACCGGTGGTCCCGATGTCGCCCGCCGGATCTATCCGATCGTCACCGTGATCACTGATGAGGGATTCCGTCGTCTCACCGACGACGAGTCCTCCGAGATCGCCCGCTCGGTCCTGGAGCGGCGCATGGAGCAGCCCGACGGCCCGCGGGCCGCGCTGCTCTGAGCTCGGCTCTTTTATCAAGGTGACCCAGTGACTTCGACGGAAAGGGATGGATAACCGGTGTCGACGCCGTTCTATGTTTCACCCCAGCAGGCCATGGCGGACCGGGCGGAGTACGCCCGTAAGGGCATCGCTCGCGGTCGCAGCCTCGTCGTGCTGCAGTACGCCGACGGCATCGTGTTCGTCGGCGAGAACCCGTCCCGCGCGCTGCACAAGTTCAGCGAAATCTATGACCGGATCGGCTTCGCGGCTGCCGGTAAGTACAACGAGTACGAGAATTTGCGGATCGGTGGAGTGCGGTATGCCGATCTGCGTGGTTACACCTATGACCGTGATGACGTGACCGCCCGTGGTCTCGCCAATGTGTACGCCCAGACGCTGGGTACGATTTTTTCCTCCGCGGCCGAGAAGCCGTACGAGGTGGAGTTGGTCGTCGCCGAGGTGGGGGAGACCCCCGAGGGCGATCAGATCTATCGGCTTCCGCATGACGGTTCGATCGTGGATGAGCACGGTTCGGTCGCGGTCGGCGGTAATGCGGAGCAGATCAGCACCTATCTGGATCAGCGCCACGAGGACGGCATGAGCCTCGCCGAAGCGCTCAAGCTGGCCGTGCAGTCCCTGTCCCGTGAGCCGAACGGCGGCGAGCGGGAGATTCCCGCGGAGCGTCTGGAGGTCGCCATCCTGGACCGGACGCGTCCGCAGCAGCGTAAGTTCAAGCGGATCGTCGGCCGTCAGCTCGCTCGTCTGCTGGAGGCGGACGGTGCGTCGACCGCCACGGAGGCCGAGGACGCCGAAGACGAGGAGTGACCCTCGTTTTCACCTCGCCTCACCCCGCCCATCGCGTGCCCCGGCCTGTATCGGCCGGGGCTCGCGGCGTTTCCGGGGGTCTGTGGGGCTGTGGTCACGGCTCTCTCGGTGCCGCTGTGGAGCCTCGTACGACGAGCTGGACCGGGATGTCGCCTGCGGGGGGTGTGCGGCCGTCCAGGACGGCCAGGAGGGCTTCCATGCCGCGTTCGCCGAAGAGTTCGGCGTCGAGGCGGACGGTGGTGAGCTCGGGGTCGATGGCGCGGGCCAGGGCCAGGTCGTCGAGACCGGTGATCGAGATGTCGTCGGGGATGCGCAGGCCCAGGCGGCGGGCCGCCTTGTAGGCGCCGGCGGCGAGTTTGTCGTCGTCGCAGACGAGTGCGGTGGGGCGGGGGCCGGGGGCGGCGAGGGCGGTTGCCGCGGCGGTGAGGGCGTCGTCGATGGTGATCGGGGCGCGGGTGGTGCGCAGCTCTGTGCCGGGGACCTGGCTGAGGCGTGCGGCGAGTTCTCGGGCGCGTACCTCGAACGTCCAGGAGGGGATGTCCGCGGCCAGGTGGAGGAAGCGGCGGTGTCCCAGGGCCAGCAGGTGGTCGGCCACCTGTCGGGCGCCGTCGGCGATGTCGAGGTTGACCGTGGCGGCGCCGAGGCTGCCTTCCGGATCGCTGTCGAGCATCACGAGGGGCAGTTGGTCGCCGCGGATGGCGGTGAGGGCGTCGGCGGCCATGGAGGAGGCGATGACGCCGTCCAGTGCGGCTCGTGCGGAGCCGAAGGGGTCGCGGGCGGGGCCGATGCCTTCGGGGGAGGGGTAGAGGACGACGCCGAAGCCATGTGTGGAGGCGACGCGGGCCGCGCCGGTGTAGACGCCGGCGAAGAACTCGGTGGTGAGGGCGGGGACGACCAGGAGGACGGTGCGGGTGCGGCCCAGGCGCAGGTTGCGGGCGGCGAGGTTCGGGCGGTAGCCGAGCTCCTGGGCGGCTTCGCGGACGCGTTCGGCCGTGGTCTCGGAGACCCGGCCGCGCCACTTCTCGCCCAGGACGAGGGAGACGGCGGCCTGGGAGACCCCGGCGGCCCGGGCGACGTCACGGCTTGTGGGGCGGGTGCTACCTCGTGCCACCGTGGGCCTGCTCCTTCGTCTGGACTCGCGGACTGGGCACATGGTACGTATGACGCGGGACGTTATACGTAAAACCTGAGGCTGGGCCGTCTCGGGCACTCGGCGCAGAAGGTGGCGGCATGGTTGCGGGATACCTGGAGATCCTCAGGGCGAAGCACGCCGCTCGGCTGCTCGCCGGCACCCTCATAGGGCGATTGCCGAACGCGACCGCCGCCATCGCCGTGGTGCTCTTCATTCGCGCGGAGGGTGGCACGTACAGCCTGGCCGGTGCGCTCGCCGCCGTGTACGGGGTGGCCAATGCCGTGGGGCAGCCGCTGCTCGGCCGTCTCGTGGACCTCTACGGGCAGCCGCGCGTCCAGCTCCCCGCCGCCCTGGTCTCCGCCCTCGGCATGGCGGTCTTCGCCTGCTCGGGCACGGACCCGCTGCCGTTGGCGTATGCCTCCATGGCCGTCGCCGGGCTCTTCACGCCACCCCTGGAGGGTGGCCTGCGCGCCCTGTGGCCCGCTGTCCTGCGCGGGGAGGGGCAGGTGCACACGGCGTACGCGATGGACGCGGTGGCGCAGGAAGTGATGTTCACCGTGGGGCCGTTGCTCGTGACGTTGTGCGTGGCGCTCTGGTCGGCCCAGGCCGCGCTGCTGGTCCTGAACGTCATCGGTCTCCTGGGCGCCCTCTGGGTGGTCGTCTCGCCGCCCTCGCGCGCGTGGCGCTCGGCACCGCGCGAGGCGCACTGGCTCGGCGCGTTGCGCTCCCCGGGGCTGCTGGCCCTGTTGGGCGCGTTCCTG
Organism: Streptomyces sp. NPDC048275; assembly: GCF_040652275.1. NCBI lineage: Bacteria > Bacillati > Actinomycetota > Actinomycetes > Kitasatosporales > Streptomycetaceae > Streptomyces > Streptomyces sp. NPDC048275. The sequence continues at coordinate 49,464 of NZ_JBEZLR010000016.1, read as the reverse complement.
TTTGTCGGTATCGCGCTCGGGTCCATCACCGTCGCCGGAGTGTCGTACGCCGACGGTCACGGCGGGGACGCGGTGTACGGCTGGCTGATGGCGGCGCTGGGGCTCGGCGCCCTTGTCGGCGGCACCGCGTACGGGGCGCGGCAGTGGACGGACGCCCCGGAGCGGCGGCTGCGCCTGCTCGTGGCGCTTCTGGCGGTGTGTTATCTCCCGCTTCTGCTGATGCCGGGCGCGGTCGCCATGACGGCGCTGTCGGCGCTCGCCGGGGTCTTCCTGGCGCCGTGCATCGCCTGCGCTTTCATCATTGTGGACCGGCATGCGCCGAGGGGCACGGTCACCGAGGCGTTCTCCTGGCTTGTGACGACGTTCACCGTGGGCGCGTCCGTGGGAACGGGCCTGACGGGCCCGGTCGTCGAGTGGGGTGGGGCGGTGTGGGGGTTCGCCGTACCGGGTGCCGCGGGGGCCGCAGCGCTGGTGGTTCTGCTGGCCACGGGGCGGGTCCTCGCAGCTACCGGGGAGGGTGCGGTGGTTGCGGTCTCATCGGAAAATGATCCAAACCGTGCTGTCGAACCCCGTTTCAGCTCGGGGGATCGGGCGTAATGTTCAGTCATGGACCGCCGCATTTTCGGGCTGGAGAACGAGTACGGCGTCACGTGTACGTTCAGGGGACAGCGCCGCCTGTCTCCCGACGAGGTGGCGCGGTACCTCTTCCGCCGTGTCGTGTCATGGGGCCGCAGCAGCAATGTCTTTCTGCGGAACGGTGCCCGCCTCTATCTCGACGTGGGATCACATCCGGAATACGCGACACCCGAATGTGACAACGTGACGGAGCTCGTCACCCACGACAAGGCCGGCGAGCGCATTCTCGAAGGACTCCTGGTGGACGCCGAACGACGCCTGCACGAGGAAGGAATCGCGGGCGACGTCTACCTGTTCAAGAACAACACGGACTCTGCGGGCAACTCCTACGGGTGTCACGAGAACTATCTGGTGGCCCGGCACGGGGAGTTCTCCCGACTCGCGGACATCCTCATTCCGTTCCTCGTCACGAGGCAGCTGCTGTGCGGGGCGGGCAAGGTGCTACAGACTCCGCGCGGCGCCGTGTACTGCGTCAGCCAGCGTGCCGAGCACATCTGGGAGGGCGTCAGTTCCGCGACGACGCGCTCCCGGCCCATCATCAACACGCGCGACGAACCGCACGCCGACGCCGAGCGTTACCGCCGGCTGCATGTCATCGTCGGCGATTCGAACATGTCCGAGACGACCATGTTGCTCAAGGTCGGCGCCACCGATCTGGTGCTGCGCATGATCGAGGCGGGCACGGTGATGCGTGACCTCACCCTGGAGAACCCGATCCGGGCGATCCGCGAGGTCAGCCACGACATCACGGGCCGTCGCAAGGTGCGGCTGGCCAGTGGCCGGGAGGCCTCCGCGCTGGAAGTGCAGCGTGAGTACTACGAGAAGGCTGTGGACTTCTGCGAGCGTCGCGGCATCCGCACCGGTACCGTCGAGCAGGTGCTCGAGTTGTGGGGTCGTACCCTCGACGCGATCGAGGCCGAGGACCTCGACCGGATCGGCACCGAGATCGACTGGGTGATGAAGTACAAGCTCATCGAGCGGTACCGAGCCAAGCACAATATGACGATGTCGCACCCGCGGGTCGCGCAGATAGACCTCGCGTACCACGACATTCACCGTCGTCGGGGCCTGTACTACCTGTTGGAGAGGAAGGGTCAAGCCGCCCGGATCTGCAACGACTTGAAGATCTTCGAGGGCAAGTCCGTGCCGCCGCAGACCACTCGGGCGCGGCTGCGTGGCGACTTCATCCGGCGTGCTCAGGAGCAGCGTCGTGATTTCACCGTCGACTGGGTTCATCTCAAGCTGAATGACCAGGCACAGCGCACCGTGTTGTGCAAGGACCCGTTCCGTTCCGTCGACGACCGGGTGGAGAAGCTGATCGCCGGAATGTGAGTTCACGCGTCCGGTGGGTTCCGGAACGCAACGCGGGGCGTCGTACGTTTCTCGTACGGCGCCCTTCTCACGTCGTAGAGTTGCGCGCACGCCATCAAACAAGATCAATCGATACGAGGCCCCCACCGTGCGCCGACGCTCCCTCCTTATCGCCGTTCCCGCTGGACTGGTCACACTCGCCGGATGCGGTGACGACAAGTCGGGCAAGGCCGAGTCCAGCAGCAGCCCGTCGGCCTCGGCCGCGGCCTCCGCCTCGTCGGCCCCACCGCCGAAGATCGTCGACGGTCCGCTGCCGGCCATCACCGCCGGGACGAAGTTCGACGAGAAGCCGACGGTGGCCAAGGGCAGCGGCGACCCGTCGAAGGATCTGGCGGTCAAGACGGTCATCGCGGGCGGCGGCAGGACGGTCGCGGAGAACGACTACATCCAGGCCAACTACCTGGGTCAGATCTGGTCCTCCGGGAAGGTCTTCGACAACTCCTACGACCGGAAGACGCCGCTGGTCATCCAGCTCGCCAAGGGCGGCATCATCGACGGCTGGCGCTATGCGCTGGTGGGCAAGAAGGTCGACAGCCGGGTCCAGATGGCCGTTCCGCCGACCTGGGGTTACGGCACGTCGGGCAATGCGCAGGCGGGCATCAAGGGCACCGACACGCTGGTGTTCGTCGTCGACATCCAGAACACCTTCAACGCGAAGAGCTCCGCCAAGGGCAACACCGTCGCGCAGGACGACGCGGACCTCCCGAAGGTCGGCACCAACACCGATGGCGAGGCCCCCTCGATCGAGGTACCGAAGACGGAGGCTCCGACGAAGCTCGTGGCGACCTATGTCATCGAGGGTGACGGTGACGAGGTCGCGGCGGACAGCAGCGTCCTGGTGCAGTACAAGGGCGTGCTCTGGGACGGTGGCAAGGATTTCGACTCGACGTACAGCAGGGACGCGCTGACGTCGTTCTCGCTCCAGCAGGTCGTCAAGGGCTGGGCGCAGGGTCTGACCGGGAAGAAGGTCGGCAGCCGCGTCCTCATCGTGATCCCGCCGTCCCTCGGTTATGGCGACAGCCCGCCGAGTGGCAGTGACATCAAGAAGGACTCCACGCTGGTCTTCTCGGTCGACATCCTGGCGAAGATGTAAGCGCTACGGGGATGTGAGACTGTCGGTGTTGCCTAAAGGCCTTTACGCGAACAAGCAGGAGCTAGAGACGTGAGCATCGAGAAGCCCGAGATCGACTTCCCGGGCGGCGAGCCCCCGGCGGACCTCGAGATCAAGGACATCTGGGAGGGCGACGGCGCGGTTGCCAAGGCCGGCGACTTCGTCAAGGTCCACTACGTGGGCGTGGCCTTCTCCACCGGCGAGGAGTTCGACGCCTCCTGGAACCGTGGCACCCCGCTGGAGTTCCAGCTCGGCGTCGGCCAGGTCATCAGCGGCTGGGACAAGGGCGTGCAGGGCATGAAGGTCGGCGGCCGTCGCCAGCTGATCATCCCGGCGCACCTCGCGTACGGCGACCGTGGTGCCGGTGGCCGGATCGGGCCCGGCGAGACGCTGATCTTCGTCTGCGACCTGGTCGCGGTCTGATCATCACGTAGATCGGATGTCGGTCCGACTTCGGTCCGACTTCGGTCCGATCTTCGTCCGCAGTGTGATCGGGGTCCGACTGGACCTGATCATCTGGGGCCCATGCCTGTTCGGGCGTGGGCCCTCGGCTTTTGCCACGACACTCCGGAGCGGTACGGTCATCGGTCGGGAGCACCATAGGGAAGGGCGTCGATGGCCATTGCCAAGGCCGAGCGGTTGATGAACCTTGCGCTGTGTCTGCTGGGGACACGGCGGCCGCTCAGCAAGCGCGAGCTGCGCGAGTCCATCGAGGCCTATCTGGAAGCAGGCTCGGACGACTCCTTCAACCGGATGTTCGAGCGCGACAAGGACGATCTGCGCGAACTCGGCCTGGTCATCGAGACGGTCGAGAACCTGGACGGCGAGGTCGGCTATCTCGCCCGCCGTGACAGCAACCGGCTGCCGCCCATCACCCTCGACGCCGAGGAGGCCGCCGCCCTCGGCCTCGCCGCGAAGGTCTGGCAGCAGGCCCGCCTCGCGGGTGCGGCGAGCGGCGCCCTGCAGAAACTGCGCGCCGCGGGCATGCCCGAGGACGTGGACCCGTACGAGGCCCATGGCGCCCTGGAACCGCACATTCCCGTGCACGAGGCGGCTTTCGAGCCGCTGATGCTCGCCTGCCGCGACCGCCGCCCCGTCGTCTTCGACTACCGGAAGGCGACGGCCGCGAGCCCCGAGACCCGCCATGTCGAGCCGTGGGCGCTGGAGTGCTGGCGCGGCCACTGGTATCTCGCGGGCTGGGACCGCGACCGCGGCGCCGAGCGTGTCTTCAGGCTCTCGCGGATCACCGGCAAGGTCCGGGCTCGCGCGGGGCGGTACACGGCCGAGGTGCCCGACGTGGTCACGGTGCGTGAGACGGTCGCGGGCTGGGCGGGGGAGATCGCCGACCGCTCCGCGCGGATCCGGCTGCGTACCGGCTCGGGCTACCCGCTGCGGGCCAAGGCCGTCTCCGTACGGGAACTGGGTGACGGCTGGGACGAGTTGGAGATTCCGTACGGGCATGGTCTGGACGCCTGGCTGGTCGAGTTCGGGCCCGACGTGGTGGTCCTGGAGCCCGCAGAGCTGCGGGCCGATGTCGTGGACCGGCTGCGCGCCGTGGCCAAGGGCTGAGGGGGACGTAGGAGAGTGGCAGGAAAACCGGCCAGGCCCACGAACGCGATCGACCAGACACGGCGGATGCTGTCCCTGGTGACCTATCTGCGCGAACGCCCCGGCGCGCGCGTCGGGGATGTCGCGCGTGCTTTCGGGATCACCGAGGACGAGCTGATCTCCGACCTCGATGTGCTGCCGCTGTGCGGGACCAGCTTCCGCGGCGGCGACCTCCTCGACATCGACACCGACGGCGACCGAATCTGGTGGCACAACCCGGCTGCCTTGGCGGCAGAAGCAGCCGAGCCGCTGCGCATCGCCGCCGACGAGGCGACCGCGCTGCTGGTGGCCGCCCGTGCGGTGTCCACGCTGCCCGGGCTGCGCGAGGGCGACCGGCAGGCGCTGCTGCGCGCCACCGCCAAGGTGGAGGCCGCCTCGGGCGAGGCGGCGGGTGCCAGCTCGCGTCTTTCGGTGACCTTCGAGTCCGAGGGTGGGGTCTTCGCGGACGTCGACCGGGCGATCTCCGAGCGACGTCGGCTGTGGATCCGCTACTACTCGCCCTCGCGGGACGAGCTCAGCGAGCGCGAGATCGACCCGATCCGCCTGGTCAGCGTCGGACACACCTACGTGGAGGCCTGGTGCCGCCGCTCCGAGGCGCGCCGCACCTTCCGGCTCGACCGGGTCGCCGAGATCCGCATCCTCGACGAGCCGTCCGCGCCGCCCGAGGTCGAGCTCCGGGATCTCTCCGAGGGCCTGGTGCAGCCCGCGGCGGAGGATCCCGAGGTGGTCGTCGAGGTCGGCCCGGGCGGGCGCTGGGTGGCGGAGTACTACCCGCACGACAGTGCGGATGAGCTTGCGGACGGTGGGCTGCGTATCACCTTGCGGACTCCCGACCCAGCGTCGCTGCGACGGCTGGCGCTGCGGCTGGGGCGTGACGGACGGATCGTGTCGCCGCAGGATCTGGCGGACAGCGCCCGTCGGGCGGCCCGCGAGGCGCTGGCTGCCTACGACGGGCCCCAGTCGGTGGGCGACGACCTGCCCCAGGGAGTTCAGGACGGACCGTACGACAGGCGGGAGCAGGGGCTTTGACCACGTCGGCGATGTCTGGTGCGGCGGAGAGGACTGGGGTGTCGGAGCGCGCGGGGGCGTCGTCGGGGGCGCCGGAGATGACGGCCGTGACCGCGTTCGCCGGGATGAGAAGGGTGGTCGACGTGATGTTCAAGGCCGGCTGCCCCGACTGCCGGACCGACTTCGAGCTCACGGCGAGTGCCCTGCGACTGGCCATCGGCGCGTCGAGCCGCACCACCTTCTACTCCTTCACCTGCCCCGAGTGCGGCTCGGCCGTCCGCAAACCCGCGGGTGAGCGCATCGTCGAACTTCTCACCGGGGGCGGGGTGCGGACCTTGCGCCTGCACTCGACCGTCTAGGGTCGGCGTCATGTTCTGGCCGATGTTCGCGATCGCTGTGGGTTTCCTGGGAATCGCCGTCCTCGGCGTGCTCGCCGTCCGTGTATTTATGGAAGCGGAGCGTCTGGGCAGGCAGGTGACGGATTCCGCACGCCGTATCAACAGGGCGGCCGACGACCTGGAGCGGGCGGCCGTCGGGGCCGCGCGTTCTGTGGACTCCCTGTGACCTTTCCCGGATCCCGGTATGAGTCCTTCCAGGGTTGCGCAATGAGTCACTCGAGCCTGTCAACATCCCGGTTGGGGCAGGTACGCTTCTGATCGCGGTCCGCAGAACGAGGCGCGGGCCGCAAACCGGGAGTACGCACAGGGATTGTCCCGCGTTCACCCCTGAGCGTTACGATCGCTGTCAACACGACGATCGGACACATGTCCGACCGATCGGACAGTACCCCGCCCCAGCCGCCTCGGTGAGAAGGTAAAGAATTATGTTCGGAAGGCTCGGAGCTCCCGAGATCATTCTCATCCTCGTCGTCATCATCCTGCTGTTCGGCGCGAAGAAGCTTCCGGACATGGCGCGCTCGCTGGGCAAGTCCGCGCGCATCCTCAAGAGCGAGGCCAAGGCGATGAAGTCGGAGGGCCAGGACCCGGCCCCAGCCGGCCCGCCGCAGGCCGACGAGCAGACCCCGGCTCAGCGCACCATCCAGGCCGCGCCCGGCGATGTGACCAGTTCCCGCCCGGTCACCGAGCCGACGGACACGACCAAGCGCTGACGCAGGGCCGGAGGCTTCCGGCTCGCCGCACGAGATGAGGACGTGGGTTGCCGAAGTCTGCCCGCATGAACGAGAGGGATCCCGAGGGGCGGATGCCCCTCGTAGATCACCTGCGCGAGTTGCGCAATCGCCTGGTGAAGAGCCTGCTGGCGATCGTCGTCACGACCGTCATCGCCGCCTTGTTTTACAAAGACATCATCCAGTTCTTCACGGACCCCATCCTCCAGGCGGTGGGGTGCCAGTACAGCTTCGCCGAGCTGCAAGACCCCGCCACTGACACGACCCAGTGCGCGCGCATCGTGCAGAACGGTCTGCTCAGCCCCTTCACGCTCGCGCTCACCGTGTCGCTTGCGTCCGGCGTCGTGCTCGCCACCCCGGTGTGGCTCTATCAGCTCTGGGCCTTCGTGGCGCCGGGTCTGCACCGCAACGAGAAGAAGTACAGCCTCGGCTTCGTGGCGGCGGGATTCCCCCTGTTCCTCATGGGGGCCTTCTTCGCTTACTGGTCGCTGCCCAAGATGGCGTCGGTGATGCTGGAGTTCTCCATCATCGGCAGCGACAACCAGCTCCCTCTCGACGATCTCCTGCAGTTGATCATGCGGATGATCCTTGTCTTCGGTCTCTCCTTCGAGTTGCCGCTGCTCCTCGTGATGCTGAACTTCGGCGGTGTCCTCTCGGGCAAGAAGATGGCCGGCTGGTGGCGAGGCATGATCCTGGGCATCACGGCGTTCGCCGCGATCGCCACACCCAGCACGGACCCCATTTCCATGCTGGCGCTGGCGGGTCCCATCTGGATCATGTACTTCGGAGCGTCGGGCATCGCCCTTGTCAACGATCGGCGCCGTGCCCGCCGTGACGCCAAGGGACCGGCGGACGACGAGGCGTCGGAACTGGACCTCACGCCCGAGGACATCGGCGAGGTCGAGACCGTGTCGGCAGGCCTGGCGGTGCCCGAGCAGGCGGGCCCGGACCGGGTCAACGGTTATGACGACGTGACCTGACGGGCATGACCAGAGGGGCCGGCTGAAACAGCCGGCCCCTCACGTCTACCGGCATCCCGTGGAAGGCGGCATCACACCGACGGTGAGCCGCCGAGCGCCCAGGTCTTGTCCCCATCGCCATCGAGGTCGATGTTGTAGGTGACCGTGCCGTCCGCTGTCCAGCCGCCGTCGGCGGTGCTGGTGTACGTGTCCGTGGTGTGGTAGTTGTCGCCGGAGGAGCTGTAGTTCATGGCCCCGGAGTAGTCGACGGTCTTGGTCGCCTTGTCGGCGTCGTCGTGCTCCAGTCTCACCTGGACGTTGAACTTCTCCATTCCGCCCGTCTGTAGCCCCCCGTCCCCCCAGGACACGTAGGCCCGGGCCTTGTAGTCGTTGCCGTCCTTGTACACGCACAGCTTTATCGACACGTCGTAGTTCTGACCGACGGTGTCGAATTCCTTGTTCTGTGACGCGCTGCAGGCGGCGTCTGTGGCCGCCGACGCCGTTCCGGGCATGGCGATGAGTCCGCCCAAGGCGAGGGCGGTGGCAGCGGCACCAGTGATCGTGCGCATCAGACGAGGTTTCATGTCAGTTCCTTACCTGTGGAGTACCTAAGTGCACCACGTGTTCGATCGAATACATGGCGCGATCGTGATCTTCTGGTGCGCGTTACCGGCGTGTCAAGAGAATGTGAAGCCAAGTTCTCCCGGTGTTCGCGTCTTGTTCGTTTCACTTCGTCGGCCCGGCCTGGACCGGGGCCGTGGTCTGCCACGGACCGGATATTGATCGTCCTGTTGTCAGTGGCTCCCGGTAGTCTCGAAAGCACGATGACAGAGGACCTCTCACCGGCCGAGCGGTACGCGGCAGCTCGTAAGCGTGCTGTCGAGCAGGCCACCGCGCTCGCGTCCTTCCGCGAGATGTACGACTTCGGCCTCGACCCCTTCCAGATCGAGGCCTGCCAGGCCCTCGAGGCGGGCAAGGGTGTGCTCGTGGCCGCGCCCACCGGCTCGGGTAAGACGATCGTCGGCGAGTTCGCCGTCCACCTCGCCCTCCAGCAGGGCAAGAAGTGCTTCTACACGACGCCGATCAAGGCGCTCTCGAACCAGAAGTACGCCGATCTGTGCCGCCGTTACGGCGCGGACAAGGTCGGCCTGCTCACAGGCGACAACAGCGTCAACTCCGAGGCTCCGGTGGTCGTCATGACCACCGAGGTGCTGCGCAACATGCTGTATGCGGGGTCACAGACCCTCCTCGGCCTCGGACATGTGGTCATGGACGAGGTGCACTACCTCTCCGACCGCTTCCGCGGCGCTGTCTGGGAGGAAGTGATCATTCACCTCCCCGAGTCGGTGACGCTGGTGTCACTCTCGGCGACCGTGTCGAACGCGGAGGAGTTCGGCGACTGGCTGGACACCGTGCGCGGCGACACCGAGGTGATCGTCTCCGAGCACCGGCCCGTCCCGCTGTTCCAACATGTGCTGGCCGGGCGCCGGATGTACGACCTCTTCGAGGAGGGGGAGGGCAACAAGAAGGCCGTCAACCCCGACCTCACGCGCCTGGCGCGCATGGAGGCGAGCCGTCCCTCGCTCCAGGACCGCAGACGGGGCCGTGCGATGCGCGAGGCCGACCGCGAGCGCGAGCGCAGACAGCGCTCGCGGGTGTGGACGCCCGGCCGGCCCGAGGTCATCGAGCGGCTGGACGCCGAGGGCCTGCTGCCCGCCATCACCTTCATCTTCAGCCGCGCCGCCTGCGAGGCCGCCGTCCAGCAGTGCCTGTACGCGGGCCTCAGGCTGAACGACGACGAGGCGCGCGCGAAGGTCCGCGAACTCGTCGAGGAGCGCACGGCCTCCATCCCGAGCGAGGACCTGCACGTCCTGGGCTACTACGAATGGCTGGAGGGCCTGGAGCGCGGCATCGCGGCCCACCACGCGGGCATGCTGCCCACGTTCAAGGAGGTCGTCGAGGAGCTGTTCGTACGCGGTCTGGTCAAGGCCGTGTTCGCGACCGAGACCCTCGCGCTGGGCATCAACATGCCCGCCCGCTCGGTGGTGTTGGAGAAGCTCGTCAAGTGGAACGGCGAGCAGCACGCCGACATCACGCCCGGCGAGTACACCCAGCTGACCGGCCGGGCGGGGCGCCGCGGCATCGATGTCGAGGGCCACGCGGTCGTGCTGTGGCAGCGCGGATTCAGCCCCGACCACCTGGCGGGACTGGCCGGAACCCGCACCTACCCACTGCGCTCCAGCTTCAAGCCGTCGTACAACATGGCGGTGAACCTGGTCGAGCAGTTCGGCCGACACCGCTCGCGCGAGCTGCTGGAGACGTCCTTCGCACAGTTCCAGGCCGACAAGTCGGTCGTCGGGATCTCCCGGCAGGTGCAGCGCAACGAGGAGGGTCTCGAGGGCTACAAGGAGTCCATGACCTGCCACCTCGGGAACTTCGAGGAGTACGCGCGACTGCGCCGCGAGCTCAAGGACCGCGAGACGGAGCTGGCCAAGCAGGGCGCGGCGCAGCGGCGTGCGGAGGCGGCGGTCGCGCTGGAGAAGCTCAAGCCCGGTGACATCATCCATGTCCCGACCGGCAAGTTCGCCGGCCTGGCGCTGGTGCTGGACCCGGGCCTGCCCGCCGGCCGGTCGAACGGCCATCGGGGCTTCGAGTACCACGACGGCCCGCGCCCCTTGGTGCTCACCGCCGAGCGGCAGGTGAAGCGGCTGGCCTCGATGGACTTCCCGGTGCCGGTGGAGCCGCTGGAACGGATGCGCATCCCGAAGTCCTTCAACCCGCGCTCGCCGCAGTCCCGTCGTGACCTCGCCTCCGCCCTGCGCACCAAAGCCGGGCACATAGTCCCCGACCGGCTGCGCAAGCGGCGCTCCGAAGCGGCCGACGACCGCGAGATCGCCCGGCTGCGCACAGCGATCCGCGCGCATCCCTGCCACGGGTGCAACGACCGTGAGGATCACGCCCGTTGGGCCGAGCGCTATCACCGGCTGCGGCGCGACACGGCGCAGTTGGAGCACCGTATCGAGGGCCGGACGAACACCATCGCCCGTACCTTCGACCGGATCGTCGCCCTTCTCACCGAGCTGGACTATCTGCGCGGCGACGAGGCCACCGAGCACGGCAGGCGGCTCGCCCGGCTGTACGGCGAACTGGACCTGCTCGCCAGTGAATGCCTGCGCGCCGGTGTCTGGGACGGACTCTCCCCGGCCGAACTGGCCGCCTGCGTCTCGGCGTTGGTGTACGAGTCCCGGGTCGGCGACGACGCGATGGCGCCGAAGCTGCCGTCGGGCAAGGCCAAGGCGGCGCTGGGCGAGATGGTCCGCATCTGGGGCCGCCTCGACGCCCTGGAGGAGGACTTCCGGATCACCCAGACCGAGGGTGTCGGCCAGCGCGAGCCGGACCTCGGCTTCGCCTGGGCGGCTCACGAGTGGGCTTCGGGCAAGGGGCTCGACGAGGTGCTGCGCGAGGCGGAGATGCCCGCCGGTGACTTCGTCCGCTGGTGCAAGCAGGTCATCGACGTACTGGGCCAGATCGCCGCCGCGGCACCCGTCTCCGGCGGCGAGGGCTCGACGGTCGCGAAGAACGCGCGCAAGGCGGTCGACGGGTTGCGGCGAGGTGTCGTCGCCTACTCGTCGGTGGGCTGAGCCGACGGGTCGCCCCGGTTCCTCGCCTGCGCCGCCTCCCACTCCGGGGGCGGCGCAGGCGAGGCGTCGTTCGGGACGAGGGCGGTGAGCGGCTTGGTCGTGCGGCTGCCTCGCGGGGCGGTGAGAGTCCTGGTCGTGCGGCTGCCTCGCGGGTGCGGCGACGCGGCTCACGGGGGTGGCTGAGGCGACGGCTGTACGCCGGGGATCGCGTGCTCAGGTGCGCGAGCGCAGGTAGCCGCGCCATCCGCCGTACTCCGTGATGTCCTCGGCCCCTTCGAGCGCGCCGGGCTCGCACAGGAAGCCGGCCACGTGCGTGCCGTCGGCCAGCTCGACCCGGCCCAACGCCATCGGCCGGGGCAACGCGTCGAGCAGGCGCCCGAGGCCTTCGGCGGGCAGCCGCCACACCTCGGCCTCGATCGCGGCGCCGCCCTCGCCCACATGGACGAGGCCCGGCTTGGGCGGCGTGGTGGAGAGTGCGTGCAGGTGGTACGCGGCTGCCGTCGTGGTCGTACGCTCCAACTCTGCGCCCAGGGAGAGGAGCTGGGGGTTCAGTGGCTGGCCGGACAGGTGGGCGCCGACCACGGCGATACGCAGCCACGGCTGGAGCAGCGCGGCGATGCGGGCGAGGCGCTCGTCGGTGAATGCCGGGCCGATCAGCATCACGCCGAAGGGCAGTCCGTCCACCGTTGCCGCGGGGGCGGCGACCGCGGCCAGGTCGAAGAGGTTCGTGGAGTTGGTGAAGCGGCCCAGCCGGGCGTTGGCGCCCAGCGGGTCGGCGGCGACCTCGGCCAGCGTGGGATGACCGGGCGCGGTCGGCAGCAGCAGGGCGTCGGCATCGCCGAGTTGGGTGAGCGCCCGGGCGCGCAGCTCGGCCAGCCGGTCCTGGTCGGCATAGAGCTGGTGTGCCGGGATGTCCCGGGCGCGGGTGATGATCCCGGCGACGGTCGGATCGAGACCGGCACCGCCCTCTGCGATCAACTTGTCGACAAAGCTCCCCACGGCGGTGTAGCGCTCGGCGACGAACGCGCCCTCGTAGAGCATCGCGGCCGCCTCGGTGAACGGGGTGAGGTCGATGGTGCGCACCTCGGCCCCTGCCGTGACGAGCTGGTCGACGGCGGCCTCGTACGCCTGCGCCCAGCCCTCGTCCAGTTCGCCGAGCTGCGCCGTCGGCGGGATGGCGACACGCCAGGGGCCGGGGGCCCGCTGGGGGAGTGCGGGGAGCTCCCGGCCGGACGGCGACGCCATGTACGTGAGGGCCCGCTCGGCCTCCGGGAGCGTCCGGGCGAAGACGCTCACGCAGTCGAGCGAGGCGCAGGCCGGGACGACGCCGGTCGTCGGAACCAGGCCGCGGGTCGGCTTCAGGCCGACGATGCCGTTGAAGGCGGCGGGGACGCGGCCCGAGCCGGCCGTGTCCGTGCCGAGGGCGAAGTCGACGATGCCCAGGGCGACGGCCACGGCCGATCCGGAGCTGGAACCGCCGCTGATCCTGGCCAGGTCCAGGGCGCCCCGCACGGCGCCGTGGGGGGAACGGGTGCCGACCAGGCCCGTGGCGAACTGGTCCAGGTTCGTGGTGCCGAGGATCAGCGCGCCGGCGGCGCGCAAGCGGGCGACGACGGGGGCGTCGGCCTCCGGGGCGTAGGCGTAGGCCGGGCAGCCGGCGGTGGTCTGCAGTCCGGCCACATCGATGTTGCCCTTCGCGGCGAAGAGCTTGCCGGCGAGGGGGAGACGTTCGCCTGCGGCGAGGCGGGCGTCGATGGCCTCGGCCTCTGTCTCGACCTCCGCCTGGGGGCGCAGGTCGATCCAGATCTCGGGGCGGGCCACGGCGTCGATGCGGGCGTAAGCCGATCGGACCCGGGTGAGAGTGGGGGACGACATCGGTGCTCCTTGCCTGGGGTGGGCTGTCGACTGCGGGCCGGTGGTCTGTCTGCGCTCACCCGTTCCGCCCTGCGGAACGCCTGCCCACAGACAGACCACCGGTGTGTTTCAACTCGCCGGTGCCAAAACCAGCAACGCCGTGCCCGCCTCCACCTGGGCGCCCGGCTTGGTGAGGATCTCCGCCACCACTCCGTCCATCGGGGCGGGCACCCGGGACTCCATCTTCATGGCCTCCAGGGCCAGCAGCGGCTGGCCGGTGGTGACCCGGTCGCCCGCGCGGACGTTCAGCTGCCAGACGGACGCGGCGAACTCGGCCTCGATCAGACGGCCGCCCGCCGGGACGGTCACCTCGACGGGGGCCGCCGCGGGCGCGGACACGGCGTCCGCCCGGGCGAACTCGCCCGCCGCCTCCCAGGCATCCCGCTCCGCGGCGAACGCGGTGCCCTGCCGGGCCCGGAACTCCGCGATGGAGTCGGCGTCGGCGGCGAGGAAACCCTCGTACTCGGCCAGTGAGAACACGCCCTCCTCGATCCGGGGCACGAACCGCCCCGAGACGATGTCGGCGCGCAGATCGAGGAGTTCGTCGGGCTCGACGGCGTACCACTTGATGCGGTCGAAGAAGCGCAGCAGCCAGGGCGAGCCCGGCTCGAACGCGCCGCGCTGCTGCCAGCCCGACCACACCTGGGTCGTACGGCCCACGAACTGGTAGCCGCCGGGGCCCTCCATCCCGTAAATGCAGAGGTATGCCCCGCCGATGCCCACCGAGTTCTCGGCCGTCCAGGTGCGCGCCGGGTTGTACTTGGTGGTGACCAGGCGGTGCCGCGGGTCCAGGGGGGTCGCCACCGGCGCACCCAAGTAGACGTCGCCCAGGCCGAGTACGAGGTACTCCGCGTCGAACACCGTGCGGTACACGTCGTCCACCGAATCCAGGCCGTTGACGCGGCGGATGAACTCGATGTTCCACGGGCACCAGGGCGCGTCGTCGCGGACGCCCGCCATGTAGCGGGCGATCGCCTCCCGGGTGGCGGGGTCGTCCCAGGACAGGGGGAGGTGCACCGTGCGGGAGGGGACGACCAGTTGGTCGCTCGGCGGCAGCATCCGTGTGATCTCCCGTACCGTCGCGAGGAGTTCGCGCTGCGGCAGTCGGTGCGGGTCGGTCTGGATCTGGAGGGAGCGGATGCCCGGAGTGAGGTCCGTGACGCCGTCGAGATCCGCCTCGGCCACCGCCTCCATCAGCGCGTGGACGCGCATCCGCAGGGCCAAGTCCAGTTGCATGGGGCCGAATTCGACCAGCAGGTTGTCGTCGCCGCTGCGGCGGTACGTCACATCGCCGTCCCGCGCGAGCACCCCGCCGTCCACGATCGCGGCCCGCGCCGAGCCGTCCTCGGCGAGCGGCGCGAAGCGCACCGTGTCACCGGGACGGAACTGGCCGAGCTTCCAGCGCTCCGTGCTGACGACCGTCGCCGGGCAGACGAAGCCACCCAGCGAGGGACCGTCCGGGCCGAGCAGCACCGGCATGTCACCCGTGTAGTCCACGGCGCCGACCGAGTAGGGCGTGTCGTGGATGTTGGACGGGTGCAGGCCCGCCTCACCGCCGTCGGTGCGCGCCCAGCGGGGCTTCGGCCCGACCAGCCGTACGCCCGTGCGCGCCGAGTTGAAGTGGACCTTCCAGTCGGCGGCGTAGAAGTCGTGGATGTCGTCCTCGGTGAAGAACTCCGGCGCGGCATGCGGGCCTTCGAGCGCGCCCACCTGCCAGGCGGAGCCGAAGACCGGACGGTCCCCGGGCGCCACCGGGCCGCCCGAGTCGATGACGGACCCGCCGTGCAGCACGTCACCCGTCCGCAGCGCCCGCCCGCCGTGCCCACCGAACCGGCCCAGCGTGAAGGTGGACGCGCTTCCCAGGAACGCCGGCACGTCCAGGCCCCCGCCCGCGAACAGGACGTACGTGCGCAGGCCGTGTTCGGCGGGGGCGCCGACCTCCAGCAGCGCACCCGCGGGCACGGTCACCGGCTCCCACTGCGCGAGGGCCGCGCCGTCCACGGTGACCGGTGCCGGAGCGCCCGTGACGCAGACCGTCGTGGCGTGGCTGAAGCGCAGGGTCGGGCCCTGAAGCGTGCACTCCAGGCCCGGTGCGCCCTCATGGTTGCCGAGCGCCCGGTTGCCGAGCCGGAAGGACAGGTCGTCCATCGGGCCGCACGGCGGCACACCCACCTGCCAGTAGCCGGTGCGCCCCGGCCAGTCCTGCACGGTGGTGAGCGTTCCGCCGGAGACGACCTCGACGCGCGCGGTGGGGTCGGTGACGCCCGCGAGCGTGGCCGTCGAGTGCGCCGCCCGCTGGAAGGAGCGGTCGGCGAGCGCCGCCCGCACCAGCCCCAGATTCGTCTCGATGCCGTCCACCCGGGTGCGGGCCAGCGCCTCGTCGAGGCGTTCCAGGGCGTGCGCCCGGTCCGATCCGTACGCGATGACCTTCGCGAGCATCGGGTCGTACGACGTGGTCACCTCGGTGCCCGTCTCCACCCAGCCGTCCACGCGGACGCCGCCGGGGAACTCGACCCGGGTCAACAGGCCCGCGCTCGGCCGGTGTTCGCGCGAGGGGTCCTCCGCGTACAGGCGGGCCTCGACGGCATGACCGCGGGGCGCACCCGGGTCCCGTACGACCACCGACTCGCCGCGCGCGAGCCGCAGCATCCAGGCGACGAGGTCGACCCCGTAGATCTCCTCGGTGACCGGATGTTCCACCTGGAGGCGGGTGTTGACCTCCAGGAAGTACGCCTCCTCGCGCGCGGCGTCGTAGACGAACTCGACCGTACCGGCCGAGCGGTAGTCCACCGAGACGCACAAGTCATGTGCCGCCATGGTGAGTTGCTCGCGCACATGGGGCGGCAGCCCCGGAGCCGGGGCCTCTTCCAGGACCTTCTGGTTGCGGCGCTGGAGTGAGCAGTCGCGGTCCCCGAAGGTGACCACGCGGCCCAGGCCGTCGCCGAAGACCTGCACCTCCACATGGCGGGCGTTTTCGACCAGCCGCTCCAGGAAGACCCCGGCCGAGGAGAAGGAGGCCGCGGCGACGCGCTGCACGCGCTCCCAGGCCTCGGTCAGTTCGTCGGCCGATCGACATGCCGACATACCGATGCCACCGCCGCCGCCGGTGGCCTTCAGCATCACGGGATAGCCGATGAGGGCGGCTGCTTCCCGGGCGTCCGGAAGAGCGGCTAGCAGCCCGGTGCCCGGGGCCAGCGGTACCCCGGCCGCTTCGGCGGCCGCCCGCGCCGTGTGCTTCGCCCCGAACAGCTCCAGCTGCTCCGGCGTCGGACCCACGAACACGATCCCGGCGTCCTCGCAGCGCCGTGCGAACGCCGCGTCCTCGGAGAGGAAGCCGTACCCGGGGTGGATCGCCCCGGCCCCGGTGTCCTTGGCCGCCTTCAGGACCAGGTCGGCGTCGAGGTAGGACTCCTTGGCGGGCGCGGGGCCGAGGCGTACGGCCTCGTCGGCGAGCCGCACGTGCGGCGCGGAGCGGTCGGGGTCGGAGTACACGGCGACCGTGCGCAGCCCGAGTTCGCGGGCCGTGCGGATGATCCGTACCGCGATCTCGCCCCGGTTGGCGACCAGCAGCGTGTCGAAGCTCATGCGGGGGCCCCGATGCTCATCTCCACGGCCGTGGGCTCGAAGCCGTTGCAAGGGTTGTTGATCTGCGGGCAGTTGGACACCAGCACGATCACCTCGCGCTCGGCGCGCAGCGTCAGCTTCAGCCCCGGGGCCGAGATGCCGTCGACGATGCCGAGGGTGCCGTCCTTCTCGACCGGCACGTTCATGTACCAGTTGATGTTCGAGACGACATCGCGCTTGCCGAGGCCGTACTTGGCGCCCTCTGCGAGGAAGTTGTCCACGCAGGCGTGCTGGGACCAGGTGTGATGGCCGTACCGGAGGGTGTTCGACTCCTTGGAGCAGGCGCCGCCGACCGTGTCGTGGCGGCCCACCGCGTCCTCGATCACGGTCATCAGCGGGGTGTGCTCGTTGGACATGAGCACGCTTCCGGTGGTGAGGAAGAGGTTGCCCTGCGCCTGGATCGTGTCGGGGGCGCTGTAGCGGACGGCGGTGTCGTGGGCGTCGTACGCCAGGAAGTCGACGGCCTGGTTGCCGTGCAGGTCGGTGATGGTGAGTGTCTCTCCTGCGCGGACGACGGCGGACCAGGCGGCCCGGGCCGGCACGACGGTCCTTTGTGTGGTCGCCTCGGTCATGCGATCCCCCTCGCGGCAAGGAATTCGGCGGTGTTCAGGAAGGCGCGGCGGCCCTCGGGCGTGGCCTCCCACAGCGGGTCGCCCGGCGCGGTCGCCGCCGCACGCCACGCGAGGACCTCCAGCGGAGTGCTGACGTACTCCGCACGGGGGTCGGCCGGGTGCGGCACGTTCGCGATCAGCACGGTGACGTCCTGCTCGGCGCGCAGGGTCACGCTGCCGCCGGGCCCCGCCGAACCGGTGAAGTCCAACGAGCCGTCTTCGCGTACCTCTACGCCCTGGAAGAAGGAGAGCGATGGCGGCAGATCGCGCGGCTGAAGGCCGTTCTTGGCGGCTGCCAGCTTGAACAGCTCGCGCCCGGCGGGGGAGGCGGACTGCGGCGTCCCGTCGCCGTAGCGCGCCGTGTTGCGTACGAGCGTGGAGGTGCCGCACAGCGCGTCGTGCCGTCCGGAGGTGTCGGCGAGCACGGAGGCGAGCACGCGGCCCTGGTCGGAGAGGAGCAGCTGCCCCTCGCCCAGGTAGGCGTTCCACTGGACCTTGACCGTGTCCGCCACGTTCAGGCGCTCCCACGGGCGGTCGGCGACGTACAGCAGAAGGTGCGCGCAGGCGTCGCCGGTGCGGTCGGTCAGCCGGAGTTCCGTGCCGCGGGCCAGCACCTTGTGCGTGTAGTTGCCGCCCGCCACTGTCTCCGCCCACACCAGGTGGCCCGCCTCGCAGGGCGGCGCGGGCCAGTCGCTCGCGGGGACGACGGGCATGGCCTCGGCGCGGGTGCCCTCCTGGGAGCGGGCGTGGTCCCGTGCTCCGTATGTGGTTGCTGTCGCCATCGCGGGTCCTCCGGCTCCTGGGTGATTTCTGTCGCGTGACAGAAATTAGGAGCGGGGCGGTTCGGTGCGGTGTCTCTTGCGTTGCCGCGGCGTTACGGATCCCTCACCGTGGTTGCTCCCGGTTCGTGGCTGCGGGCCGTCCGTGGCTGTTCGCGCCCGCGCGGCGGAGCCGCACACGTCACGGCCCCGCGCCCCTTCGGGGCGCCGATCCGTACCGGCGTTCATGTGCGAGGATCGAACGTATGGGAACCGGCGGTGGTGGGCGACGGGTCGGGCGGCCGCGGGTTGCGCAGCGGCCGGACAGTGGTCTGTCGCCGCGGGACGAACTGCTGGACGCCGCCGCGGAGTTGTTCACGACGCGCGGCTACGCGGCCACCACCACCCGCGCCGTCGCCGAGCGGGCGGGCATGCGACAGGCGTCCATGTACCACTACGTCTCCGGCAAGGAGGAGCTGCTCGCCGAGCTCCTGGAGTCCACGGTCACGCCCTCGCTGACCCTCGCCCGGCAACTCCTCGCGGACGACGCGGCCCCGCCCGTGGACCGGCTGTGGGAACTGTGCCGCACCGACGTGGAGCTGCTCTGCGGGGGCCCGCACAACCTCGGCGGGTTGTATCTGCTGCCCGAGGTGCGCACCGAACGCTTCGCCGGCTTCCATGCCGTACGGGCCGAACTCAAGGACACCTACCGGCAGTTGCTCGCCGCGACGGAAGCGGGTGGAGCGCTCGCCAAGAGGGAGCTCGATCTGCGGACTGATCTGTTGTTCGGTCTCATCGAAGGAGTGATTCTCGTGCATCGCTCCGACCCGGAGCGGCCCGTGTCCGCGTTCGCCGAAGCCACCGCCGACGCGGCGCTGCGGATCGCCGGAATCTGACATGCCGCCCGGTGAGGGCGTGTTTTTCGCATACCCGTCCGCGATTACGCACCGTGTGTGAATGGATTCCGAGCGTGCAAATGGGGCCGAGCGTACTCCTGCCCCAAGGGCGATTTCAGGTGCTTGCCGAATATGACACGGCGTTGATCCGGTCGGACTAAGCTCGCCCGCAGCGCACCGAGTTGAGATGTATTCGTGCGCTTGTTCCCAAAAGTTCCGAAGATTCAGTTTGACCATGCAGTTTCCCCCACAAACTCCCCCACCCCCCAGCCGATTTGTCTCAGAGGGCATACATGGTGAGTGTTCAATCGCCTCCCGGTGGCCGTGAACTTCCCTACGCGCGTGTGCTGTTGCCACCCGCCATACTGATGGCCGCGGTGACCGGGGCCGCCGTCGCCGTGGTGACGGCCCCGGCCCGGGCCGCCGTCGGCTGGTGCGGCGGCATCGCGACGCTGCTGGTGATCGCCGTCGCGGGCGAAGCCGTGCGCCGTGGTCGCATCGCCCGTGACCTGCGCGCCGAGCTCGCCCGCCGGACCGAGCACCTCGAACAGCGCATCGCCGCCCACGACCAGGAGTTCGTGCGCTTCCGTACGGACGTCCTGCCCACCGGGCTCCGCCGCATGAACCGCGGCACGAACGCCGGGGATGTGGCCCGCACCTTCGGCGGTGACCACCCGGGCGAGCACGACATCCCCCAGTCGCAGCGGGACCTGCTGCGCTTCGTGCTCCAGATCATCGACGACGAGCAGTTGCTGCGCGACTCCGCCGCGCGCTCCTTCGTCAACATCGGCCGGCGTGTCCAGGCGCTCATCCACCAGCAGTACAACGAACTCCGTGAGATGGAGGAGGACCACGGGCGCAACCCCGAGGTCTTCGACGACCTGCTGCGTATCGACCACGGCACCGCGCTGATCGGCCGCCTCGCCGACTCCATCGCCGTGCTCGGCGGCGGTCGCCCGGGACGCAACTGGCCCGAGCCCGTCTCGCTGTTCAGCACCATGCGCGGCTCGATGTCCCGGATCCTCGAGTACCGCCGCATCGAGCTGCACTCGATGCCCGACGTCGCCATCAACGGCATCCACGTCGAACCGGTCATCCACGCCGTCGCCGAACTCCTCGACAACGCGACGCGCTATTCGCCGCCGACCACCAAGGTGCATCTCACCGCGGTCGTCGTGCAGACCGGTGTCGCCATCGAGATCGAGGACTCCGGCGTCAGCTTCAGCGACGAGGCCCGCCAAAAGATGGAGGAGCTGCTTCGCAGGGCCGGGGAAGGCGTCGACGTCAACGTCCTCGGCGAGGCCCCCCGGCTGGGGATGGCCGTCGTCGGACGGCTCTCGAAGACGTACGACATGAAGATCTCGCTCAGGCAGTCCGCGTACGGCGGTGTCCGCGCCGTCGTCGTCGTGCCGAGCAACATGCTCACCAAGGACCCGGCCGTCGGTATCGCCCACGGCATCGGCGTGAACTCCCTGTCGATCCCGGACACGGACGGAGTCGAGGGGCCCAACCGCAAGCCGAAGAAGCGCCGCCCGACCACCGGACCCCGGATCCCCGGCTCGCACGACGGCATCGGCGACGACGACGTCCCCGTGGTCACCGAGTGGACGGCCAACGGTCTGCCGCAGCGCCGCAGCAGGGTCAAGGTCCCGCTCAGCCAGCGGATCGCGGAGGCCAGGGCCGCCGAGGCGGCGGCCGAGGCAGCGGCAGCCGCGGCGCCCGTCTGGGCCCCCGAGCCCGCCCCCAAGGAGGAGCAGCCCCCACCGGGGATGTGGGTCGAGGCGTTCATGGCAGGACTCAAGGGCGACCCGGACCCGAACGCATTCACCACGAAGCATCAGCCGGCCGCTGCTGAGGCCGATGACGAGGGGGACCTCAAGTGATCCAGCAGATCGGCAACTTCGACTGGATGCTCAAAGATCTCGCCGACGGTGTACCGGGCATCGAGCAGATCGTGGTGCTCTCCGCCGACGGACTGCGCATCGCCCGCTACGGCGGTGACCCGGACGCCGCCGACCGTGTCGCCGCGGCCTGCGCGGGACTGCAGAGCCTGGCCGGAGCCGTCGCCGGCGAGATCCGCCGCGGCGGCGGCGCGATGCGCATGGTCATCATCGAGATCGACACCGGCTACTTCTACCTGATGTCCGCGGGAGCCAACGCCTATCTCGCGGTGCTCGCCAACCTGGCCGCCGAGCCCGGACTGATGAGCAACCGCATGCGCGACCTCGTCGCCCGGATCGGCGCCCATCTGACCAGCCCGCCGCGGCGCAACGGGCAGACCGTATGACTCCTCCGCAACGCCGACGGCGCTCCCCCAAGGAAGAGCCACCCCCCGAGCTCCCCCAGGAGCAGCCGCCCCAAGAGGCCGACGAACAAGTCCCCAAGAGCCCCGGGCGCTTGTACCTGCTCACCGGCGGGGGCGACAACGGCGAGCGCGCCGAGATCGACCTGGTCACCTTAATCGTGGCGCGCGCCGACTCGCCGTCGCCCACCACCCAGCCGGAGCAGTCGGCGCTGCTCCGGCTCTGCAAGGCCCCTCTGTCCGTGGCCGAGCTCTCGGCCTACCTCAATCTGCCGTTCAGCGTGGTGACCGTCCTGCTCACCGAGCTGCTGGCGGCCGAACTGGTACAGGCGCGCGCCCCGATCGTCCGCTCGGCGCTCCCCGACCGTTCCCTCCTCGAAGCGGTGATGCATGGACTTCAAAAGCTCTGACACGATCCCGGGCCCTCGCGTCGAGGACCATCTGCCGCACACGGCGACGGCCGCCGTGAAGATCGTGATCGTGGGCGGTTTCGGAGTCGGCAAGACGACCATGGTGGGCTCGGTCAGCGAGATCAAGCCGCTGACCACCGAGGAGACCATGACGCAGGCCGGCATCGGCGTCGACGACAACTACGGCTCGGAATCCAAGACGGCCACCACCGTCGCCATGGACTTCGGCCGCATCAGCATCACCGAACAGCTGGTGCTCTACCTCTTCGGCACCCCCGGCCAGGAACGCTTCTGGTTCCTGTGGAACGGCCTCTTCGAGGGCGCGCTCGGCGCGGTCGTCCTGATCGACACCCGCCGACTGGAGGTCAGCTTCGACGTGATCGGCCGCCTGGAGGAACGCGGTGTGCCGTTCGTCATCGCCATAAACGACTTCCCGGACGCTCCCGGCTACCCGATCGAGGACCTGCGCACCGCGCTCGACCTGTCCGAAGAGATCCCGATCGTGAAGTGCGACGCCCGCCGCCGCGCCTCCAGCCGGGACGTCCTGATGACGCTCATGCACTTCCTGCACTCGCTGGCGATCACCTCGCCGCGCACCTGATCCCGTAGCCCCCAAGCCCGCCATGCCCCGCACGCCAACCCCCAAGACACCGGATCCACTTCAGCTTCGGAGCGATTCACCGTGACGTCTGAATCCCACTTCCCGGCCGGTATGGACGGCCTTGCGCTCGACCCGCCGCCCGGCTGCCCCGCCCACGGCCTCGGTTCCGACGGACTGCACCGGCTCCACGGCCCCGAGGCCGAGGACCTGGGAGCCCTGTACGAGAAACTCCGCGAAGAGCACGGTCCGGTCGCCCCCGTGCTGCTCCACAACGACGTGCCGATCTGGGTGGTGCTCGGCCACAGCGAGAACCTGCACATGGTGAGCAACCCCACCCACTTCTCCCGGGACAGCCGGCTGTGGACCGCCGTCCAGGACGGCACAGCCGGCCCCGACCACCCGCTCGCGCCGCACATCGCCTGGCAGCCCATCTGCTCCCACGCCGAGGGCGACGAACATCTGCGGCTGCGCGGCGCGGTCATCGGCGCCATGTCGACCATCAACCACCGCACCATCCGGCGGAACATCAACCGCGCGACCCAGATCCTCGTCAACCGGTTCTGCGAGAAGGGCCGGGCCGAGCTGGTCAGCCAGTTCACCGAGCACCTTCCGATGGCCGTGATGTGCGAGATCCTCGGCATGCCCGACGAGTACGACGAGCGTCTGGTGCAGGCCGCCCGTGACCTGCTCAAAGGCACCGAGACCGCGATCGCCAGCAACGAGTACGTCATGAACATCCTGATCCGGCACACCGCCCGCCGCCGGATCCAGACCGAAGGGGACTTCACCAGCCACCTGATCAACCACCCGGCCGGGCTCACCGACGACGAGGTCGCCCAGCATCTGCGCCTGGTGCTGCTCGCCGCGTACGAGGCCACGGCCAACCTCCTCGCCAACGTGCTGCGTGTGGTCCTCATCGACCCGCGCTTCCGCACCCGGTTGAACGGCGGGCAGATGACGGTCCCCGAGGCGGTCGAACAGTCCCTGTGGGACGAGCCGCCGTTCAGCGCCGTCCTCGGCTACTTCGCCAAGCAGGACACGGAGTTGGGCGGCCGGCGCATTCGCCGGGGCGACGGTCTGATCCTCGGCATCGCGCCGGGCAACATCGACCCCCGGGTACGCCCCGATCTCAAGGCCGGCATGATGGGCAACCGCTCCCACCTCGCCTTCGGCGGCGGGCCCCACGAGTGCCCGGGCCAGGACATCGGCCGCGCCATCGCCGATGTCGGCGTCGAGGCGCTGCTGCTGCGCCTGCCCGACGTCGAACTGGACTGTGACAAGGACGAGTTGCGCTGGCGGTCGTCGATGGCGTCGCGACATCTGGTGGAGCTTCCGGTGTACTTCGAGCCGAGGCCGCCGCAGGAGGTCCATGAGGTACCCAGCATCCAAGCCGTCCCGCCGCAGCGGACGAACCGGCAGGTCCCGGTGGAACAACCGACGGCGCCCGCCCCGCAACCCGCCCAGTATCCCGCGCCGCCCCAACCGACGCCGGCACCGGAACCCGTACGCCGACTCGGCGCCTGGCAGCGCTTCCTGCTCTGGTGGCGGGGTTACTGAGCCCAGTCGTCGTACGACGTCCAGGCCCGCAGCACCCGTTCGCTGACGAACCGATGTGCGCGCCCCGTCACCGGATCGGTGAACTCCAGCGTCCGCGCCAGCAGTTGGAGCGGCCGCCGGAAGTCACCGGCCGGGACGGGGCCGGTCACCACCGGGTAGAGCGGATCGCCGAGGATGGGCACGCCCAACGCGTTCATGTGCACGCGGAGTTGGTGCGTCTGCCCGGTGCTGGGCGTCAGACGGTAGCGCCCCATGCCGTCGCGATGCTCGCTCAACTCGACCCGGCTGACGGCGTTCGGCTCGCCCGCCACCTCCCGCGCGGCCATCACCCCCCGCTCCTTCACGATCCGGCTGCGGAGGGTGCGCGGCAGGTCGAGCCCCGCGTCGTACGGGGCCACCGCCTCGTATTCCTTCCCGACCAGTTTGTCGCGGAACAGGCTCTGGTAGGCGCCGCGCTCCTCGGGCCGCACGGTGAACAGAATGAGGCCCGCGGTGAGGCGGTCGAGGCGGTGCGCGGCGCCGAGCGTCGGCAGGTCCAGCTCCCGCCGCAGCCGGGCCAGCGCGGTCTCGGCGACATGGCTGCCGCGCGGGGTGGTGGCGAGGAAGTGCGGCTTGTCGGCGACGACGATGTGCTCGTCGCGGTACACCACGTCGAGCTCGAACGGCACCCGCTCCTCGTCGGGCAGCTCCCGGTGGAACCACACGAACATCCCCGGCACATACGCCGCGTCGACCGTCAGCGGCCGCCCGTCCTCCCCGACGATCAGTCCGTCGCCGATCATCCCGTCGATCACCCCGGGCCCCGCCGCGAGCCGCTCCACCAGATGCTCCCGCACGGTGGCCCACTCCCCGCTCTGCGGCAGCTTGATCCGCACGGGGTCCACCCCGTCGCGCTGCGGCAGGGGAGAGGGCGGGATCCGGGGCTTGCGTCTCATCACGATCAAGCGTACGAGGCAGGAACCTCAGCCGAGTGCACGCGTGGTGCGCGCAGCAGCCGGTACGCAGCTCCGATCCCCACCGTGACCAGCAAGAACAACACCGTGAACCACTGGAAGTACCAGTGCCCGCCCGTCGGGTCGTACACCGCGGCGCGCGGCCAGGCGAGGTTGACGGTCATGAACAGGCCGTAGAGGAGGGCGATCGCGTTGACGGGGACGCCCCAGCGGCCCAGGGAGAAGAGCGGGGCGCCCGTCTCGTCGGTGCCGTCGGCCGCGAACTCTCCGCGCAGCCGGCGTATCAGCAGCGGCCCGGTCACCATCGCGTAGGCCAGGTACAGCATCACGATGCAGGTGGTGCCGATCGCCAGAAAGGCATCCGGGGAGGCGAAGTTGAGGAGCAGAAGGGCGGCGGCGAGGACGCCGACGACCAGGGCGGGGGCGCTGGGCATGCCGGTGCGCGGGTTGACCTTGGCGAGGCGGCGGGAGAAGGGGAGTTGGCCGTCGCGGGCCATCGAGAAGAGCATCCGGCAGGCGGACGTCTGGATCGCCAGGGTCGCCACCGCGATGGCCACCACCACATCGGCGAGCAGCGCGCGACCGACGCCGTCGCCGAGGCTGCTGGTCAGCACGTAGCTCAGGCCGTCGACGCCCAGGCGCCCGTCCGTCAGGCTGGGCGCGGCCAGCAGTCCGCCGAGGACGATCAGCCCGCCGAGCAGGCCGGCGGCACCGAGCGCGCTGAGGATCGTACGGGGCGCGGTACGGCGTGGGTTGTGGGTCTCCTCGCTCATCTCGCCCGCGCTGTCGAAGCCGATCATCACGTACGCCGCCATGAAGGAGCCCACCATCAGCGCCCCGAAGAGGCCGGTGCTGCCCTCGCCGGCATGGAAGGTGATGCCGGGTGAGCGCTCGGAGTGGGTCAGCAGGAGCACGATGATCAGGACGGCGCCGATGATCTCGGCGGTCACGCCGACCCGGTTGATCACGGACATCACGCGGTTGTCGACGATGTTCACCAGCGTGGTCAGGGCGAGCAGGATGACGCCGAGGACGGCGGCGTTGGCCGCGCCGTCGGGGGTGGTGGGCGCCGGGTCGCTGCCCACCAGCTGGAAGCCGGACCAGATCGCCGGCAGCACCATCTGCAGTGCGAGCGCGGCCGCCGCGACGACCACGATCTGCCCGATCACCATGATCCAGCCGGCGAACCATCCGAAGGACGGGGTCGACAGGCGCGTCGACCACTGGTAGATCGCGCCCGAGATCGGATAGCGCGCGGCCAGCTCCGCGAAGCACGCGGCGACCAGCAACTGGCCCACCAGCACGGCGGGCCAGGTCCAGAAGAAGACCGGGCCGCCGAACGCGTACCCGAAGGCGAAGAACTGGAAGACGGTCGTCAGCACGGAGATGAAGGAGAACCCGGCGGCGAACGAGGCATACCGGCCGAGGCTGCGGTGCAGCTCCTGGCGGTAGCCGAACTCGGTCAGTGAGCCGTCGCCGGGGGACTGCGGCGGATCGGGGCGTACGTCGGAGGGGGCGGTGGTCGTCACGGTGGCACCTGCCTTCGGCGCAGGGAGCGGATTCCTGGCGGATGGGTCCGGCCGGATGAATTCCTGTCGGGTGACAGAAATTAGGGAGACCCTGTTTCGCTCGCGTGACGCGACCGTGTCCGCGCCGGGCCTAACTCCTCACGCCCTTGTCGGCCATGGCGAATCGGGGCTCACGATTGCGGAGCGCATCAGTGATGCGCAGGGGAGCGAATGCAGGGCTTCTTGCCTGCTCCGAGGCTGAGGGGCGCGCAGTGGATCGCCGGCTGGTCATGGACGCGGCGCTCTACAAGCTGCGCAAGGGGATCCACACAGGACGCGGAACATCGCCGACTTCGACCCGTTCGACTGGGCGATGGTGGCGGGCCGTTCGGCGATGTCCGAGAATCCCGGCTGGGGTGCTGTGCTCACTCGCTCGGGCGGGTTGCTCGCGCTGGCGGTGGCGGCGGTGTGGCTGTCGAGCCGTACCTTCAGATCGCATCAACGGTCCGTGTGACGCGGCGGGTCGGGAGGTGTGACCGGGCGGGTCGGGGGACGTGACCGGTGGGTCAGGAGACGCGACCGAGCGGTTCGGGAGGCGTGATCCGGTGGGGCAGGAGACGCGACCGAGCGGGTCAGGTGTGTGATCGGGTGGTCGGGAGGCGTGATCGAGCGGGTAGGGAGGCGTGACCCGGTGGGTCGGGACACGTCACCCGGTAGGTCAGGAGGCGGCCGGTGCGGTGGCCTCCTGCTCCGCCTCCACCTGCGCGTTCCACTCCCGCTTGGTCGCCTGCCAGCCGTCCTCGTTGTGCCCGAGGCGCCAGTAGCCGGAGATCGACAGATCCTCGCGCGAGATGTCGCGCTCCACCCGCAGCAGGTGGCGCAGTTCCTTCACGAAGCCCGCCTCGCCGTGCACGAACGCGTGTACCCGGCCCGCCGGGAACTCGAGGGCGCGTACGGCCTCCACCAGGGCCTCGCCGAGGGGCCGGTCCCCGCGGTGCAGCCAGACGACATCCACGTCGCAGTCGACCTTCTGCTCCTCCTCGGGTCCGGAGACCTCCACGAAGGCGTGGGCCACGGCATCGTCCGGCAGCGCCTCCAGGGCGGCGGCGATCGCGGGCAGCGCGCTCTCGTCCCCGGCGAGCAGATGCCAGTCGGCGCTCACGTCGGGCGCGTACGCGCCACCAGGACCCATGAACCGCACCAGCTCGCCCGGCTGGACGCGCGCCGCCCACGGACCGGCGAGGCCCTCGTCGCCGTGCACCACGAAGTCGAGCGTCAGCTCGCGCTGCTCGGGGTCCCACGCGCGCACGGTGTACGTCCGGGTCACGGGCCACTGCTCGCGCGGAAACTCCGCACGGATCCGCTCCATGTCGAACGGCTCGGGGTAGGTGACGCCTTCCGGACCGAACAGCAGCTTGACGTAATGGTCGGTGCTGGTGCCCGCGGTGAACGCTGCGAGGCCCTCGCCGCCTAGGACCACGCGCTGCATGTGCGGCGTCAACCGCTCGGTCCGCACGACCCGCGCGGAGTGGGGCTTCCTGGGCCTGCGTGCCGGACGCTCTGCCATGACGGCCTCCCTGTTCCTGTGCTTAGGCTTACCTAAGTTAGCACTCATCTCCCATTTAACGCCTCGGTCGTGAGAAGTCGATGAACGCTGCGTCGGGGTCGCCGCGCATTCGCCCAGGCTGCGCCTTCCTCGTGGCGAGAATCACACTCTCCCAATCGAGAATGCCGCTCATCGCTCCTTGAGTGTCGTGAGCAGCCGCTGCAGCGACCCGCCCAGGCCCCAGCGCGCGGCGAGTTCGTCCAGCGCGGCCGGGTCGCGCGGCGCGTGGGGCAGTGCGGTGTCGACGTCCGGCAGAGGGACGTCACCGGCGACCCGCACGACCGTCGGCGCCACGGCGACGTACGGCCGCGACTCGTCGAGCCGCTTGCGCTGCGAGGGCGTCAGCCTGGCCTTCGGATCGTCGACCGCGGCCATGATTCCGGCCAGGTCGCCGAACTCGTCGAGCAGCTTGGCCGCCGTCTTCTCGCCGATCCCCGGCACGCCCGGCAGGCCGTCGCTCGGGTCGCCGCGCAGCAGCGCCAGATCCACATACCCCGAGCCGTCGACGCCGTACTTCTCGCGCAGCCATGCCTCGTCGGTGAGCTGGAGCGTGCCGACGCCCTTGAGGGGGTACAGGACGCGGATTCCCCGCTTGTCGTCGACGAGCTGATACAGGTCGCGGTCGCCGGTGACGATGTCGACGGGGCCGGTGGCGCGGCCGGTGAACGTGCCGATCACATCGTCCGCCTCGTACCCCTCGACCCCCACGCGTGCGATGCCCAGCGCGTCGAGGACGTCCTCGATGACGGGCACCTGCGGGGAGAGCTTGTCCGGCACCTCCTCCTGGTCCGGGCCGACCTCGGTCTCCACGGCGACGCGATGCGCCTTGTACGAGGGGATCAGGTCGACCCGCCACTGCGGGCGCCAGTCCGCGTCCATGCAGGCGACCAGGTCGTCCGGGCGGTGGTCCTTGACCAGGCGGTCGATGAATTCGAGCAGCCCGCGCACGGCGTTCACGGGCGTGCCGTCCGGGGCGCGCACCGAGTCGGGGACTCCGAAGTAGGCCCGGAAGTACAGGGAGGCGGTGTCGAGCAGCATCAGGCGTCTGGTCACGCCTCGCATCATGCCGTACGGCACTGACAGTGACCTGGACCACTCCTGCGTTTGCTGCGCGTAAGCGAGGGCAGGCGCGCATCGAAGAGAAGCCGGTTGTGATTTCAACCGTTCTTTGGCGGTTTTTCAGCCGTACTTCAGAGTTCTTCAACATTTCGACGAGAGGCACCCGTGTCATCCAGGCTTGAGGCCGAGCATTTGTACAAGGTGTTCGGCAGACGACCCGACGAGTCGGTGGAGCGGCTCCGCCAAGGAGCCGACCGTGAGGAACTGCGCGCCGACGGCACCACCGCCGCGGTGATCGACGCGTCCTTCACGGTGGAGCCGGGCCAGATCTTCGTCGTCATGGGCCTGTCCGGGTCCGGCAAGTCCACACTGCTTCGCATGCTCAACGGACTGCTGGAGCCGACCGGGGGCCATGTGCGCTTCGACGGTCAGGACCTGACGAAGCTCAGCCCCCGCGAGCTGCGCGAGGTGCGGGCGAAGAAGATCAGCATGGTCTTCCAGCACTTCGCGCTGTTCCCGCACCGCAGCGTCCTGGAGAACGCCGCGTACGGCCTGGAGGTCCAGGGCGTTCCGAGCGCCGAGCGCAAGAAGCGCGCCACCACGGCCCTCGAACTCGCCGGCCTCGCGGGCTGGGAGAAGTCCTGGCCCGACGAGCTGTCCGGCGGTATGCAGCAGCGTGTGGGCCTGGCCCGCGCGCTCGCCACCGACGCTGATCTGCTGCTGATGGACGAGTCGTTCAGCGCGCTCGACCCGCTGATCCGCCGGGACATGCAGGACCAGCTCATCGAACTCCAGAAGAAGCTGAAGAAGACCATCGTCTTCATCACCCACGACCTCAACGAGGCCATGCGCCTGGGCGACCGCATCGCCGTCATGCGCGACGGCCGCATCGTCCAGATCGGCACCGCCGAGGACATCCTCGTGCGTCCCGCGGACGACTACGTCGCCTCCTTCACCCAGGACGTAGACCGCTCCCGGGTGCTGACCGCGGGCGCCCTCATGGACACCTCGGTCACGGGCGAGGCCACCGTCTGCAGCTGCGAGACCGCGACCCTCGAGACGCCGTTCGCGGAACTGTGCGCGATCAGCGCCCGTCTCTCGCACCGCGTCTCGGTCGTGGACGAGGCGAACAGAGTCATCGGTGTGGTGCCGCGGCAGCGGCTGGTCGGCTTCCTCGGCGACGAGACGGCCGGCCCCGCGCCCTGCGACAACCCGGATGGGAAGGTGACCGCCCGTGCCTAGGATTCCCTTCGGTGACTGGGTCAACGACGCCGTCGACTGGCTGCTCAACCACATGGCGTGGCTCTTCGACTTCTTCAAGACCGTGTTCGACGGCGCCTACGACGGCATCAACGCCGTCCTCCAGGCCCCGCAGCCGCTCCTCCTCGCGGGCATCTTCGCCGTGATCGCGTTCTGGCTGCGCGGCACGTCCGCCGGTGTCCTCACCTTCGTGGGATTCGCCTTCATCGACTCCCTCGAACTGTGGGAGGACGCGATGGTGACCCTCTCCCTCGTCCTCGTGGCGACGCTCATCGCGCTCGTCATCTCGGTGCCCGTGGGCATCTGGGCGGCGCGCTCCGACCGGGTCAGCAGCGTCGTCCGCCCGGTGCTGGACTTCATGCAGACGCTGCCCGCGATGATCTACCTCATCCCGGCGATCCTGTTCTTCGGCACCGGCGCCCCCGCGGGCATGGTCGCCACCCTGATCTTCGCGCTGGCACCCGGCGTCCGCATGACCGAGTTGGGCATCCGCCAGGTCGACAAGGAACTGGTCGAGGCCGCCGACGCGTTCGGCACCACGCCCCGTGACACCCTGCTGCGCATCCAGCTGCCGCTGGCCCTGCCCAGCGTCATGGCGGGCGTCAACCAGGTCATCATGCTGGGCCTGTCCATGGCCGCCATCGCCGGCATGGTCGGCACCGGTGGCCTCGGCGGCGACGTGAACCAGGCCATCGGCCAGCTGAACGTCGGCCTCGGCTCCGAGGCGGGCGTCGCCATCGTCATCCTGGCGATCTACCTGGACCGCATGACCAGCGCCCTGGGCACCCAGGTCTCGCCGCTCGGCCGCCGCGCCGCCGCAAGGCTGCGCGCCGCGCAGGGTCTGAAGATCTGGTCCTACCGCCCCCGCTCGGCCGTGGCCGTGGTCGGCGTCGTCGTGCTCGCGCTGGTCGCGGGCGGCATGGGGATCTTCGGTGGTACGGACGCGACGTCCACTGCTGCCGACGGCAAGAACGTCGGCCAGGGCAAGAAGATCAGCATCGGCTACATCCCGTGGGACGAGGGCGTCGCCTCCACCTTCCTCTGGAAGGAGATCCTCGAGCAGCGCGGCTACGAGGTCGAGACGAAGCAGCTCGACGCGGGCCCGTTGTACACCTCCCTCGCCCAGGGCGACATCGACTTCGAGACGGACTCCTGGCTGCCGACCACCCACGAGCAGTACTGGAAGAAGTACGGCAAGGACCTGGACGACCTGGGTTCCTGGTACGGCCCGACGTCCCTGGAGCTGAGCGTCCCCTCGTACATGAAGGGCGTCGATTCCCTGGAGGACCTCAAGGGCAGGGCGAGTGAGTTCGGCGGCAAGATCACCGGCATCGAGTCCAGCGCCGGAATGATGAGCCTGCTCAAGAGCAAGGTGCTCAAGGAGTACGGGCTCGACAAGGAGTACAAGGTCGTCGACAGCTCCACGCCCGCGATGCTGGCCGAGCTGAAGCGCGCGTACGCCAAGAAGGAGCCCGTCGTCGTCACGCTGTGGTCGCCGCACTGGGCGTACAGCGACTACGACCTGAAGAAGCTCAAGGACCCGAAGGGCGCCTGGGGTTCGGGCGACGGCGTGCACACGCTCTCCCGCAAGGGCTTCGCCCAGGACGACCCGGTCGTCGGCGAGTGGCTCAAGAACTTCAAGATGACCGAGGAGCAGCTCACCGGCCTCGAGTCGGAGATCAACAAGGCCGGCCAGGGCAAGCAGCAGGACGCCGTGCGCGCCTGGCTGAAGAAGAACCCCGACGTCGTCGACACGCTCGCCCCGGTCAAGAGCGCCTCGGCCAGTGCCGAGACCAAGCGCGCGCTCGATGTCGCCTGGTTCCCCTGGGACGAGGACGTCGCCGTCACCTACCTGTGGAAGGACGTCCTGGCCCGGCGCGGCTACACGATGAACCTGAAGCAGATGGACGTCGGCCCCGTGTACACGGGACTGGCCTCCGGCGACCTCGATCTCAACTTCGACGCCTGGCTGCCGTACGCCCAGTCGAACTACTGGGACCAGCACAAGAACGACCTGAGAGACCTCGGCACCTGGTACGAGCCGACCTCGCTGGAGATCGCCGTCCCGTCGTACGTGAAGGACGTCAAGTCCCTCGCGGACCTCAAGGGCAAGGGCAGCACCTTCGGCGGGAAGATCATCGGCATCGAGCCGGGCACCGGCGAGATGAACCTGCTCAAGACGAAGGTGCTCCCCGGCTACGGCCTGGACAAGGAGTACAAGGTCGTCGACGGCTCCACGCCCGCGATGCTGGCCGAGCTGAAGCGCGCGTACGCCAAGAAGGAGCCCGTCGCCGTTGTCCTGTGGTCCCCGCACTGGGCCTACAGCGAGTACGAGCTCACCAAGCTCGCCGACGACAAGAAGCTGTTCGGTGAGGGCAACACGATCCGGACCATCTCCAGCAAGGCGTTTCCCGAGCAGTACCCGCAGCTCACGAAGTGGATCAAGAACTTCAAGATGAGTGAGGACGAACTCGGCAGCCTGGAGAGCGAGATCAAGCAGCGCGGCCAGGGCCATGAGGAAGCTGCCGTCGCGGCGTGGCTGAAGGAGCACCCGGGTGTGGTGGAGCGGATGACCCCGCAGTAGTCGGGTGGGCGTTCGATGACTCCGCGGTAGTCCGGCGGGCGTTCGTCGAGAGGTGGTCCTCGCACAGGTCCCGTGTCCCACGGGCCGTGTGGCGAAGGCCACCTCTCGCGGCGTTCCCGGAGCCCGCGAGTGGTCCGTACGCTCGGCTCTCTCCTCCCGTTCGTTCCTGTGAGACACCCGTGCGTCCCTTGCTTCGGCTCGGCCCCTTGGCCGCCCTCCTCGTGGTGGCGATGTTCGCCGTCGTGCTGTCGGACGCGAGCGCGCGGCCCGCGTCCGTGGCCACCGGGCGGCTCGCCGCACTCGCCGGGGATGTGCGCGCGGCCGACGGATACGCATACGACCTGCGGGACGACTCCGGCCGCACCATGGACACCGCGCAGATCACCCAGGTGCCGGACGGCACCTATCTCGCCGTCTACCACACCACCCTCGCCGACGGCCGCTTCCACGCCGCGATCGCCGACTCCACGGATCTGCGCCGCTGGACCCGGCGCCACGACTTCGGCGCGGGCACCAGCCAGCCCACGCTCGCCGCCGACGACGGGGGCGGCTATGTCCTCGCGTACGAAAAGGATCCGGACAACCACATCGCCGTACGCGGCTACCGGGATCTCGACGCCCTGCTGGCCGGAAAAACCGCCCACGCGTACGACGCGCCCCGCACCCTCTCGCGCTGCGCCGAGGGCACGCCGGACATCACCTCCGTGCACGACGGCACGATCGAACTCACCGGCCACTACCGGGCGGGTTGTGACACCGACCGTGAACTCCGCGCCACCCTCAAGGACTTCACGACCTGGCACGTCACGCCTGACCGGCGGCTGGACCGCGCCTTGGCGGCCTGGGGGACGCGCGGCAACATGGGCGACCGCTCGACCCTCGAACTCGAGGGCAGACGACTAATTCTGACGGAGGGTCAGCAGTGGCGCGGAGACTTCGGGAGCTGGCGGATGTACGCCTACGATCCGATGACCGGACGGGCCGACCGGCTGGCCGTGCGCACCCACGGCGGCAGCCGCGCCCTCGCCAACCCGTCGGCGACCCTGCTCACCGACCCGGACGGTCATCCGGCCCTGCTGGTCAGCCTTTTCGTCCCACGGGAGGGGGCGGCGCCGGGGGAGTCGGGACAACTCGTCTATTGGCGCGAATTGTGACCCCCGGCGTCCTTCGATGTGACAGCGATGTGACGGGTGCATGAAACGGTTTGGCGAACATGCGTAGGGTGCAAACAACTCATCAGGAGTTACGGGCCGACGTACTGGGCGACGTACTGGGCGACGTACCGGCCGACCTGCTGGGCGCAAGCAGTGGACCGAAGCGGTAGACCGACTACACGTGGGAGGGAGCCGGAGCGATGGGCGACCACAAAGAACAGCCCCTTCGGGTGGGCGCGGCCGTCCGGCGGCGGCGCCGGGCACTGGAGCTCACCCTCGCCGTCGTGGCCGAGCGCAGCGGTCTGTCGGTCCCCTTCCTCAGCCAGGTCGAGAACGAGCGGGCCCGGCCCAGCCGGAGCTCCCTGGAGCGAGTCGCCGACGCCCTGGGCACCACCGCCGGCGAACTGCTCGCCGCGGCAGACCCCGCGTGCAGCGTCGACGTCGTGCGCGCCGAGGCCGGCGCCGAGTTCACCCCCGAGTCCCGTGTGCGCCCCCTGGTGCGCGGTCACCACCAGCTGCACGCCACGGAGTTCACCGGTGACCATGAAGAGGGCCGCGAACTTCAGCACCGCAACGACAAGTTGATGTACGTCGCCGACGGCGCCGTCGAGGTCGAGGCGGAGGGTCGCGCTCACCGGCTGGGGCGCGGCGACACGCTGTACCTCACGGGCGGAGTGCGCCACCGGTGGCGGGCCACCGTGCCGGACACCAGGGTCGTCGTGGTCGAGGTCGCCGACCACATCGAGGCGGTGGAGGACCGCAACACCTTCGGCAAGCGCTGACGCTTCCGCGGGCCCGTGCGGGGGACACCCGCAGTGGGTACCGCTGCCATACTGACGCGATGGCCGGTACCTCCCGCTATGCCTTCGGTAACGCCTCCGAACACATCGGATCAGGGGCTGCCCTGCGTGTCGTGTCGCTCGTGCCCTCGCTCACCGAGGCCGTGGCCCGCACCGTCCCCGGCGCTCTGGTCGGCGCGACCGACTGGTGCAGCCATCCGCCCGACCTCGACGTCGTACGGATCGGCGGCACCAAGAATCCCGACGTCGACCGGATCGTACGGCTCGCCCCCGACCTGGTGATCGCCAACGAGGAGGAGAACCGCGAACCCGATCTGACCGCCCTGCGCACGGCGGGCCTCGAGGTCCTGGTCACGGAGGTGCGGGAGGTTCCGGGAGCCTTCCGCGAGCTGGCCCGGGTGCTGAGCGCGTGCGGGGCGCGGACGCGGCCGCGCTGGCTCGACGAGGCGGAGACGGCATGGGAGCGGCTGCCCGCTCCGGACCGCCGTACGACCGCGATCGTGCCGATCTGGCGGCGCCCCTGGATGGTCCTCGGCCGGGACACCTTCGCCGGTGACGTCCTGGCGCGGCTGGGCGTCGACAACGTGTACGCCCAGCACGCCGACCGCTACCCCCGTATCCCCCTGCCCGAACTCAGGGCGGCGGCCCCCGACCTCGTGGTCCTGCCCGACGAGCCGTACCGCTTCACGGCGGACGACGGCCCCGAGGCGTTCGAGGGCGTGCCCTGCGCGCTCGTCGACGGACGTCGGCTCACGTGGTACGGGCCGTCGTTGGCGCGGGCGCCCCAGGTGCTCGGTGAGGCGCTGCGACCAGGGCCTGCGGAAGCTTAATGTCGACCATGAGTGGAGGGGGCGCCGTGTTGCATCACCTGAGCTACCCAAGCTGAGGTTCTGGCATCTAGCCTGTGCCGGGAATGGGCGCGATGTCGTCGCCTTGCGCGAGCAGCCACGCGAGCGCAACCTGAGCGGGGGGCGCGCCGAGCTGCTTGGCGACGTCGTCCACCTGCTCCACGATCCGGATGTTCGCCTCCAGGTTGTCCCCCTCGAAGCGCGGGTTGGACCGGCGCCAGTCGTCGGCGTCGAGCTGGTCGAGCGAGCGGATCGTGCCGGTGAGGAAGCCGCGGCCGAGCGGCGAGTAGGGCACGAAGCCGATGCCGAGTTCGCGCAGGGTGGGGAACACTTCGGCCTCGGGGTCGCGCGTCCACAGCGAGTTACTCGGTCTGGATGGCGGCGAGGCGCGCCGTCACCTCCTCGAGCTGGCGCCCTGATTCGGGGCGGAAGCCGGCGGCAGGGTGCCGGGCGGTCGAGCGGACACTGGCTGAGGTTCCACCGACGCCTGGCCTGGAACTGCCCGTCCATAGCGGAGTTACATCTATCTAGGTGTTGCGAGCAGTTCGCCGCTGACGACACCGTGAGCCGTACGGACGGCGGCCACGGACCAGGCGCCGACGAGGAGCGCGTAGAGCAGGACCGCGAGCCAGTCGAACGCGACGAGCCCGGTGTGCCGGGCCAGCCCCTCGGCGCCGGTGACGCAGGTCCCCACCGGGAAGGTGAACGACCACCAGGTCATCGCGAAGCCCATGCCCCGGCGGTGGGCCCGCACCACCAGCGCGGCGGCGAGCCCCAGCCACAGCAGCGCGAAGCCCATCACGGGGACGCCGTAAAGGACGGCGAAGACGCCGAAACCCTGGTCGTACGGGGCGGGCAGGACCCCCGGCGCGAAGTCCGCGAACTTGCCGACGGCGGTCGTGGACTGGCCGAGCGGGCCGAGCACCAGGAACAGGGTCGGGGTGAGGACGAGCGGCAGCGGGCCTGCGGTGATGAGCCGGGCGAAGATCATCGGCAGCATCACGAAGGTGGCCAGCAGACTGAGCCCGAACATCGCGACGCACGCGAGAAGAAGGGTCTCCCGGGGCTGACCCGGAGGGAGATGGGGGACGAGGAGGGGCCCGAGGGCGGCGGAGACCATCGGCGCGACGAGGGGGAGCAGCCAGACGGGGGTGGCCTGGTCCGGCTCGATGCGATGCCGGACGACCATCAGGTACGGGACGGCCACGGCGGCGACGAGACCGACGGCCGTACCGGCGGTGAACAGAACGGCGTCCAGGACGACAGCCGGGTGTGTGCCGATCCAGTCCCGGCCGACGACGAGGGTGGCGCCGCCCACGGCCAGCAGGGCCATGGCGAGGCAGCCGTAGAAGGGGGCCATGGCCGGGTCGAGGAGGTGGGCGCGGGCCTGGTCGCGGTGGTGCGTCCAGTGCAGGGTCCGGGCGCAGAGCAGTGCGATGAGCAGGGCCAGTGAGAGCGCCCACATGGCGGTGCATACGGTGCGCAGGCCCGGGACGTCTCCGGGCAGCCCGGCGCCCGCCGTGGCCATGATCGCGGTGCCCATCGCCGAGGCGTACCAGTTCGGACCGAGGTGGCGGACGGCGGCGGCGCGCGGATGCCGGGCTTCCGCGGTGGGGAGCGGTAGCGGTAGGCGGGGCTCGGCTGCGGTGACCATGTCCCCACGGTCGTGCCGGGGCGGGCTCCCCACCAGGGAGTATGGAGCTATGGGGGCATAAGCTGGGTTTATGGGTACTGGGACTGAGGGGTCGATAGGGGGCGGGGCGGGCGAGCCCGGCGGGGGTATGGCGGGCGGGCCGGCCGGGAGCAGGGCGGGGCAAGGAGACGGCGCCAGGGCCGGGCAAGGAAACGGTGGCAAGGCCGGGGAAGCGAACGGTGGCAGGACCGGGGAAGCGAACGGCGGCAAGGTCGGGGAATCGGCCGGGATCGCGCACCGCGTGCCTGATCTCGGGGCGCTGGAGTTGTTGCTCGCGGTGGCGCGGCTGGGGAGTCTCGGGCGGGCGGCGCGGGAACTGGGGATCACTCAGCCCGCCGCCAGCAGCCGGATCCGCTCCATGGAGAGGCAGTTGGGCGTGGCCCTCGTCGACCGCTCACCACGAGGTTCGCGGCTCACGGACGCCGGGGCGCTTGTCACGGACTGGGCGCGGCGGGTCGTGGAGGCGGCCGAGGCGTTCGACGTGGGTGCGCAGGCGCTGCGGGACCGCCGTGACTCGCGCCTTCGCGTCGCGGCCAGCATGACGATCGCCGAGTATCTGCTGCCGGGCTGGCTGATCGCGTTGCGCACGCAGCGCCCGGACACGGCGGTGTCGCTCCTCGCGGGGAATTCGACGGTTGTCGCGGAACGTCTTCTCGCCGGTGAGGCGGACCTCGGCTTCGTGGAGGGGCTGTCCGTCCCGGCCTGTCTCGACTCGGCGGTCATCGCGCACGACCGGCTGATCGTGGTGACGGCGCCGGCGCATCCGTGGGCCCGTCGCCGGGCGCCTCTCGACGGGGCGGAGCTCGCGTCGACCCCGTTGATCCTCCGGGAGGAGGGCTCGGGCACGCGTCAGGTTCTCGACGCGGCGTTGGGCGGGCTTGCCCGCCCTCTGATCGAGCTCTCCTCGACTACGGCGGTCAAGGCGGCCGCGGTCAGCGGGGCGGGGCCCGCCGTCCTGAGCGAGCTGGCCCTCGGCGAGGAACTGTCGGCGCATCGGCTGGTGAACATCCCGCTCTCCGGAGTCCAGCTCCGCCGGGACCTCCGGGCGGTCTGGCCCACGGGACACCGGCCGACAGGTCCGGCACGGGACCTGCTGTCGCTGACCCGGGGGGTATAGGGCCGGCGCGGGTTGTCTCGCCCCCGCCGCCCCTACCCGTCCCGTCCCGTTCCTGGGGGCTCCGCCCCCAGACCCCCGTTCGGCCTGGGCGGCCTCGTCCTCAAACGCCGGACGGGCTGAGATGCCTGGCGGAGCCCCCAGGGATGGGACGGGCAGGGGCGGCGGGGGCGAAGGAACCCCACGGGCAGGCTCACGATGCGGCTCGCACCAAGGCTCCCATGACGCGCTCGTCCTCCCCCATCTCCGGATGCCACTGCACCCCCAACACCCAGCCGGGACGCGGCAGTTCGATCGCCTCGACCGTCCCGTCCGACGCGTGCGCGCAAGCCACCAGCCCCTCCCCGAGTCGCTCCACCGCCTGATGGTGATACGTCGGCACGGCGCACGACTCCGGCGCGATCTCCGCGTACAGACTGCCCGGCACGGGCGTCACCTCGTGGCGCCCGACGACCCCGACGTCCTTCACATGTCCGTCGAGGTGCTGGATGAGCGTGCCGCCCAGGGCGACGTTCAGAAGCTGCATGCCCCGGCAGATGCCGAGGAGCGGGGTACCGGAAGCCAACGCGGCCTGGATCAGGGCCAGTTCCCAGGCGTCGCGCTCGGGCGCGGGCGGCCCCGTACGCGGCGAGCGCTCGGCGCCGTAGCGGGCGGGGTCGACGTCCGGGCCGCCCGCGACGACGACCGCGTCGAGCCGCGCGACGGCCGCGGCCGCCTGTGCCGGCTCGTCCGGCGGCAGCATCGCGGCGAGCCCGCCCGCCCGCTGCACGAGCCTCGGGTAACCGGCCGGCAGCAGCGCCGCCTCCAGCTCCCACACGCCCCAGCGCGCCCGGGACTCCAGATACGTACTCACACCGATCAGCGGTCTGCCCACGCCGCCCCCTTCTTTCCAATGGAGTGGAAGTAAACCTTTGATGGTGGCATCAGGCCAAGAACCCTCGCAGCAGCGCCGCCGTCCCCGCGCAGTGCTCCCGCATCATCTCCCGCGCCCCGTCCGCGTCGCCGTCCAGCACCGCCTCGACCAGCGCGGTGTGCTGGCGCTGGGAATGCTCCAGGTTCCGTACCAAAAGGGGGATGCAGTCCAGCAGGTCGTTGACGGACGCGCGGACGGCCGCGTACTGGGCCGTCAGCGACGGGGAGCCGCACAGTTCCGCGAGGGTGAGGTGGAGCATCGTGTCCAGGCGGCGGTAGTCGGCCAGTGGCGCGTCGTGGGTGCGCGCGAGCGCCTCGCGCAGCCGGTCGGCCTGGCCCTCGTCGAGGCCGTGCGCGGCGCACAGTCCGGCCGCGCCCACCTCCAGCACCTCGCGGAAGCGCAGCACGTCCTCGATGTCGACCTCGGCGACCCGGCGCCGCAGCTCGT
This sequence comes from Streptomyces sp. NPDC048275, assembly GCF_040652275.1. Classification (NCBI taxonomy): domain Bacteria; kingdom Bacillati; phylum Actinomycetota; class Actinomycetes; order Kitasatosporales; family Streptomycetaceae; genus Streptomyces; species Streptomyces sp. NPDC048275. The sequence continues at coordinate 9,392 of NZ_JBEZLR010000016.1, read as the reverse complement.
GCTCGCCGGGTGCGTCGGCCCGCGGCAGCACGAACGTTCCGCCGTACCGGCCCCGCCGCGACTCGACCAGGCCCTGGTCCTGAAGCACCTTCAGTACCTCGCGCAACGTCACCCGGCTGATCCCCAGCCGCTCCGCCAGCTCCCGCTCGGCGGGCAGCCGCTCGCCGCCGGGCACCAGGCCGAGCCGGACGACCTGGAGGATCTGCTCCAGCGCCTCCTCGAAACCGTTGCCCGCCCGCACCGGCCGCAGTATCGGCGTCAGCCGGTCCTGCGGACCTGCCAGGCCGTTGTCAGGGCCCGTGTCAGGACCCGCCTGTGTCATCAGGTCGTGCCCCCTTCCCAAGCAATGGTTCTCGGCAATACCTTATGGCTCTCGGCTGACCCAAGGAGGCTTTTCCGGTGGCAGACCGCACACCCCCACTCGCCGTCGAGGAACTGCACGCCCTCGTTGCGGGCGGCGAGATCGACACGGTCGTCCTGGCTTTCCCTGACATGCAGGGGCGGCTCCAGGGCAAGCGGTTCGCCGCGCGCTTCTTCCTCGACGAGGTCTTGGAGCACGGTACGGAGGGCTGCAACTACCTCCTGGCCGTCGACGCCGAGATGAACCCGGTCGACGGGTACGACATGTCCTCCTGGGACCGGGGCTACGGCGACTTTGCCATGCATCCGGATCTCAGCACCCTGCGGCGCGTCCCCTGGAACGAGGGCACCGCCCTGCTCATCGCCGACCTCGCCTGGAACGACGGCTCCCCGGTCGTGGCCGCGCCCCGCCAGATCCTGCGCGGCCAACTCGACCGCCTCGCCGAACTCGGCTTCACCGCCCAGGTCGGCACCGAGCTCGAATTCATCGTCTTCAAGGACACTTACGAGCAGGCGTGGGACGCGCACTACCGAGGCCTCACCCCGGCCAATCAGTACAACATCGACTACTCGGTCCTCGGCACCGGCCGCATCGAGCCGCTGCTGCGCCGCATCCGCAATGAGATGCAGGCCGCGGGGCTGGTCGTCGAGTCCGCCAAGGGCGAGTGCAACCCCGGCCAGCACGAGATCGCCTTCAAGTACGACGAGGCCCTCGTCACCTGCGACCAGCACGCCATCTACAAGACCGGCGCCAAGGAGATCGCCTCCCAGGAGGGCGTCTCGCTCACCTTCATGGCGAAGTACAACGAGCGCGAGGGCAACTCCTGTCACATCCACCTCTCGCTCGCGGACGCGGACGGCACCAACGTCATGGCCGACGGCCACGACATGTCCCCGGTCATGCGGCACTTCCTCGCCGGGCAGCTGGCCGCGCTGAGGGACTTCTCGCTCCTCTACGCGCCCAACATCAACTCGTACAAGCGCTTCCAGCTCGGCTCCTTCGCGCCGACCGCCGTCGCCTGGGGGTACGACAACCGCACCTGCGCCCTCCGGGTCGTCGGCCATGGTCGCTCGATGCGCTTCGAGAACCGGCTGCCCGGCGGTGACGTCAACCCGCACCTGGCCGTCGCCGGGCTCGTCGCGGCCGGCCTGTACGGCATCGAGCAGAAGCTGGAGCTGCCGGAGCCGTGCGCGGGGAACGCGTACGCCGCCGCCGACTACGCGCACGTGCCCACCACCCTGCGCGAGGCGGCCGAGCTCTGGGAGAACAGCCCCATCGCCAAGGCCGCCTTCGGCGACGAGGTGGTCGCGCACTACCGCAACATGGCGCGCGTCGAGCTGGACGCCTTCGACGCCGCGGTGACCGACTGGGAGCTGCGCCGCTCCTTCGAACGCATGTGAGGCCTCACTTGTCGCAACTGCACGAGCAGTCCGAGCAGTCCGAGCACTACGAGCATGACGGACTGGACGTCCTCGATCCGACGACGGAAGAAGTCGTCGCCACCGTCCCCGGCGCCGGAGCGCAGGACGTCGACGCCGCCGTCCAGCGGGCGAGCCGCGCCCAGCGGGCCTGGGCCGCCGCCGCGCCGACCGACCGTGCCCGGCTGCTGCGCCGCTTCGCGACCGTCGTCGACGACCACATCGAGGAGCTGGCCCGGCTCGAAGTCCGCGAGGCCGGCCACACCATCGGCAACGCCCGCTGGGAGGCGGGCAACGTCCGTGACCTCCTCGACTACGCGGCCGGGGGAGTGGAGCGGCTCACCGGCCGCCAGATCCCGGTGCCGGGCGGTCTCGACGTCACGATCCTGGAGCCGCTGGGCGTCGTCGGCGTCATCGCGCCCTGGAACTTCCCGATGCCCATCGCGGCCTGGGGCACCGCCCCCGCGCTCGCCGCCGGCAACGCGGTGATCCTCAAGCCCGCCGAGACGACACCCCTGACAGCTCTGCGACTGGCCGAACTCGCCCTGGAGGCGGGCCTTCCGGAGCACCTCTTCCAGGTGCTGCCGGGTGCGGGGCCCGTGGCGGGCAACGCGCTGGTCGAGCACCCAGGCGTAGCGAAGATCGTCTTCACTGGGTCGACGGCTGTGGGCAAACAGGTGTGGGCGAAGGGTTCGGCCCTGCTCAAACGCGTCACCCTCGAACTCGGCGGCAAGAGCCCCAACATCGTCTTCGCCGATGCCGACATCGAGGCCGCCGCGGCCGCCGCCCCCATGTCCTTCCTCGACAACTCCGGCCAGGACTGCTGCGCCCGCACCCGCATCCTCGTCCAGCGTTCCGCCTACGACCGCTTCCTCGAACTCCTCGCCCCGGCGATCGAGTCCGTCGTCGTCGGCGACCCGTCCGACGAGCAGACCCAGATGGGCCCTCTGATCTCCCGGGCGCAGCTGGACCGCGTACGGTCGTACGTCGACGGCGCCGGCGACTCCGACGCCGAAGCGCCCGGCATCCGCGGCAAGGCACCCGAGGGCCCCGGCTTCTGGTTCCCGCCCACCGTCCTGACCGACATCGACCCCCGCGCACGCGTGGCCGTCGAGGAGGTCTTCGGGCCGGTCGCCGTCGTCCTGCCCTTCGAGGACGAGGCGGACGCGATCCGGCTCGCCAACGCCACCGAGTACGGCCTGTCCGGCTCCATCTGGACCCGAGACATCGGCCGGGCGCTGCGCGTCTCGGGGGCCGTCCGCGCCGGGAACCTCTCCGTCAACTCGCACTCCAGCGTCCGCTACTGGACCCCCTTCGGCGGCTACAAGCAGTCGGGGATCGGCCGCGAACTCGGCCCGGACGCCCTCACCGCCTTCACCGAAACCAAAAACGTCTTCATCAGCACGGAGGGCCCCGCACAGTGACCGAAGCGACCGAAGCGACCGAACAGAACATCTGCCGCCGGCTGGTCGGCCGCACCGCCGTCATCACCGGCGCCGGCAGCGGCATCGGCCTCGCCACCGCGCGCCGGCTCGCCTCCGAGGGCGCCCACGTCGTCTGCGGCGACGTCGACGAGCAGCGCGGCAAGGCGGCCGCCGAGGAGGTCGGCGGGACCTTCGTGAAGGTCGACGTCACCGACCCCGAGCAGGTCGAGGCGCTCTTCAGGACGGCGTACGACACCTACGGCTCCGTCGACATCGCCTTCAACAACGCGGGCATCTCACCACCCGACGACGACTCCATCCTGGAGACCGGCCTGGAGGCCTGGAAGCGCGTCCAGGAGGTCAACCTCACCTCCGTCTACCTGTGCTGCAAGGCCGCGATCCCCTACATGCGGCGCCAGGGCAAGGGCTCCATCATCAACACGGCCTCCTTCGTGGCGCGCATGGGAGCCGCCACGTCTCAGATCTCGTACACGGCCTCCAAGGGCGGCGTCCTCGCCATGTCACGTGAACTGGGCGTGCAGTTCGCGAGGGAGGGCATCCGCGTCAACGCGCTCTGCCCCGGCCCGGTGAACACCCCCCTCCTCCAGGAGCTGTTCGCCAAGGACCCGGAGCGGGCTGCCCGCCGTCTCGTTCACATCCCGGTCGGGCGATTCGCGGAGGCGGACGAGATCGCCGCGGCGGTCGCGTTCCTCGCCAGCGACGACTCCTCCTTCGTGAACGCCACCGACTTCCTGGTGGACGGCGGCATCTCGGGCGCGTACGTCACGCCTCTGTAGACCACGGGGGCCTACGACTGTTCAAGCGGCCCCGGAGTGTGCCGGCACGGCCGGGTCATCTCCCGCACGGTCACGGCGACCCCGGGGTCTCCCCTCGGATCAGAGGAACGTGTGGCCTTCCCCGCGGTACGTCGGGACGGTCGCCGTCACCGTGTCGCCCGCCACGAGGTGCAGCGCGTCGAACCGCTCGCACAGCTCACCGGCCTTGGCGTGCCGGAACCACACCTTGTCGCCGATGAGCAGGTCGTCGGCGGGGGAGCCGAGCAGCGGCGTCTGCACCTCGCCGGCGCCCTCCTGGGGGTCGTATCTCAGCCCCTCCGGGAGATGGGGAACGGGCAGCCGGTCGGGGCCCGCAGCGCCGGACGCCGGGTATCCGGCGCCGAGGACCGTGACGACGCCGACGCCCGGCCGACGGACGACGGGGTGGGCGAAGAGCGCGGCGGGACGCCCGCTGAACGACGTGTAGTTGTCGAAGAGACGCGGAACGTACAGCCCGGACCCCGCCGCGATCTCGGTGACCGCGTCCTCGGCGGCCGTGTGCTGCACGCTGCCGGTGCCGCCGCCGTTGACGAACTCGAGGTCCGGCTCCACAGCTCGCACGGCGCGCACGACCTCGGCACGCCGCTGGGCGAGCTCCTTGCGCGCGGTGGCCTGCATGAGCCGGACGGCACGCGACCGGAAGGGCCGGCCCGCGACGGAGTCGCCGACGCCCGCGATGTGCCCCTCGTACGCCATGATCCCCACGAGCTTGAACCCGGGCCGGCGGACGACGGCGCGGGCCAAGTCGGCGACCTGGGAGGGCGAGTGCAGCGGCGAGCGCAGGGCCCCGACCCGGACCCGCCCGCCGAGCAGCTTGAGGGAGGTGTCCAACTCCAAACAGACCCGCACGACCTCGGTGCCGCCGTCGCGTGCCTCGTCGATGAGGCGGAGCTGGGCCGGGTCGTCGACCATGACGGTCACGGCGGCCGCGAGCTTGGGATCGCCGGCCAGTTCGGCGAAGGCCGCGCGGTCCGCCGACGGATAGGCGAGGAGTACGTCGTCGAACCCGGACCGCGCCAGCCACAGGGACTCGGCGAGCGTGAAGGACATGATGCCCGCGAAGCCGTCCCGGGCCAGGACGCGTTCGAGCAGGGCGCGGCAGCGCACGGACTTGCTGGCGACCCGGATCGGCTTTCCAGCGGCCCTGCGGACCAGGTCGTCCGCGTTCGCGTCGAAGGCCTCCAGGTCCACGATCGCGAGAGGAGCGTCGAGGTGAGCGGTGGCCCGGTCGTAGCGGGCCCGGTCTGCGGCGCGGGCAGTCATGACCGAAGCCTGCCAGACTCGATTACCGCAGGGTAGGGGGACGTTCCGGGCAGATGCCCCGGGGTCCTGGACCGATGCCCTCCCGGCCCACGTCAACCCGTAGAGTGACGCGCACGCAGGGAGGAACGACCTTGCCCGGGCTCAGTGCCCGGGATGACGGTCCACCGGTGCGGGTATGCGTGCCCGTGACGGGCGAACCGACGGGGAGGTTCCTTCCGCGCGCGTGAAACGTCTCGGTACGAACTCCGGGACGGGTCGGTTGCCCGGGTACGAGGAAACGGGGGGTGCATGAGCACGGAAGCGCGCCGCGCCTCCATTCCGCCACGCCCGGCAACACCCCCGCACCCGGAACAGCCGCCCGTGACACGAGAGTTCGCCGAGTCCGGAGGATCTCCTGTACGGGAAACGGCCACCCCACCACGGCCCGAGGGATCCCCTGCGCGGGAGCCGGATACGAGGGATGAGACCACGCCGTCCCGCCAGGCGCCCGTGTCGCGGCCGGGTGACCCCGCGCGGGGGGATGCGATACCACCTCGCCCGGTGAATCGGCCGTGGCCCGAGGGATCCTCACCGAGGGGAGGGATTCCGCCGACCCGCTCGGCGTCCGCGTCGCGGCCGGGCGGCCCCGCGGTACCGCTTCGCCCGGCGGCTCCACCCCGGACCGGGGGATCCTCGGTCGACCGGGACACCGTGCTGCCCCGGCCGGAGCAGTCCCCGATGCGCGGCGACGCCGTGCCGCCCCGCCCTACACACCCGCCGTCGGGCAGCGCTCGACCGCCCCGCTCGACGGAGCCGCCCGCGGACGGTGAGCCCTGGTGGTCGCTGGCCCGTCACCAGGACATGCCCTCGGCCACCCCGCAGCCCGCGTCCCCCCGTCGTTCGGAACCGTCCGCGACGGGCGAGCCCTGGTCGCTGCCCGGTCCCATGCCCTCGGCCGCCGCCCCGCAGCCTGCCCCACCCCGCCCGACAGCGCCGCCCGCCATGGGAGACGCCCCCGCTTCGCGCACCCCCCACCGCGGGCAGCCGCCTTCCGCGGGCGACGCGATGCCGCCGCTCTCCGGCACCTCCGCCGACGCGGTGCCGCGTTCCGGTGCTGATGCGCGTGGGTCGTCGTCGTCCGGTACGGCGGTCGCGGGAGCGCGCTCGCGCGGCGACTCGGAGCGGTCCGACAGGTCGGTGCCGTCCGGCACCGCCGCCCACGCCGTACCGCGCCCGGCAGGCGCGTCCCCTGGGCCGTTGTCGTCGGGCGCCTCGGACGATGCCGCGCCCGGCTCGGCCTCCGGTTCCCGTGCGCCGCGGCCCTTCCGGTTTGCGAGCGACCCGAAGTCGTCCTCCGCGGCGGCGGGTTCCGGGCCCTCGGCCGCTGCGACGCCTTCAGCGGCGCCGGCGGACGCTCCGGCCTCTCCGCGCGCCTCCGCCCCGCAGCCGGACACGGCCCCGCCCCGCGAGGAAACGCACCCGCCCCTGCCCGGACGGCGTCCCACCCCCGAGACGCTGCCCCCGCCCGCGGCCTCCGCCCGTTTTCCCGACACCCCGCCGTCCGGCTGGCGGCCCGGCATGCCGCACACCATCCCGGGGCGGAACGCCGCACCCGAAGAGGGGATCACGGAGACGACCACGCGACTGCGGCCCATCCCCGCGGAGGTCCCCGCAAAACCGCCCACGTCCGCAGGCCCGCTCCCCGGCGCGGGGCGCCCTTTCGTCACGTTCGCGCGGCCCGAGGTGTATGACGAGGACACCGCACGCCTGCGACCCGTGGGCGCACGTACCCGTCCCCGGGTGGTCGCGGTCGTGGCCTGTGTCGTCCTGGGACTCGGACTCATCGGCGGTGCGGCGACCGGGAGTTGGCTGACCGGGGACAGCGCGGGCGCGGACGGTGCGCGCGGCGCGTTCACGGCGGCCGGGAGCCTGTGGCACAGCGTGCCCGTGGATCAGCTTTTCCCGCCCACCGTGCAGGGCCAGGGCGCGGGGCCGGGCGGCGCCGACCGGACGTGGACCCGTATCGCCGTCGCCCCCGACAGCGGCTGCGCGAACGCCTTCGACCCGCTCCTGCGCAAGGCCCTCGCGCCGGTCGGCTGCCTGCGGCTGCTGCGTGCCACCTACACGGACGCGACCCGCAGCCATGTCACCACCGTCGGCCTGCTGTTCACCAAGGCGGACGCGGCGGCCATGACGTCCCTGAAGACCCGTTTCCAGCAGGAGGGCCTCGAGCGGCGGACCGATCTGATGCCCCGCCCGTACGCCGTCGAGAACACCGTCGCCGCCGGCTTCGGCAACGCCCAGCGCGCCTCCTGGACGGTGTCCGTCCTCACCGACGCCCCCGTCGTCGTCTACGCCGTCTCCGGCTTCGCCGACGCCCGCGCCGTCACCGACCCGCAGCCCGCCGAGGACGCCATGGAGTCCGGTGCGACCACGGCCCCGGCCCAGGCCGGCCTTGGCCACGAGGCACAGGGCCTCGCCGACCGCATCGAGCGAAGCCTCCGCAAGACCGTCGTCTCGGCCACGGAGAAGCCGTCATGAGCCACGGACCGGGACAAGGCCTCGGCCCCCACGGAAAGAGCCTCGGGGCCCACAAGGCCGGAAAGGGCCTCGGCGCCCGCAGGACCGGACACCGCCCCCGCACGCGCAGGGCCGGACTCCTCAGTGTGCTGCTGGCCGCTTCCCTCGCCCTGCTCCCGTCCACCGACGCGCACGCCGACGACATACGCGCCAAACAGTGGGCCCTCGACGCGATGCACACCCAGCAGGCCTGGCGCACGACAAAGGGCGAGGGCATCACCGTCGCCGTCCTCGACACGGGCGTCGACGACCAGCACCCGGATCTGGCAGGCAACGTCCTGACCGGCAAGGACCTGGTCGGCTTCGGAGCCGTCCGAGGCGACCGCGCCTGGGCCCGGCACGGCACCGCCATGGCGGGGATCATCGCCGGCCACGGACACGGCCTCGGCAACGGCGACGGCGTCATGGGCATCGCCCCCGAGGCGAAGATCCTCCCCGTCCGCGTCATCCTCGAAGACGGCGACTCCGCCCGTACGAAGGCACGCAACACCCGCGGCAACGCCCTCGCCGAGGGCATCCGCTGGGCCGCCGACCAGGGCGCCGACGTCATCAACCTCTCCCTCGGCGACGACTCCAAGTCCGCCCATCCCGAGCCCGCCGAGGACGCCGCCGTCCAGTACGCCCTGAAGAAGGGCGCGGTGGTCGTCGCCTCGGCCGGCAATGGCGGCGAGAAGGGCGACCACATCTCGTACCCCGCGGCCTACCCGGGCGTGATCGCGGCGACGGCCGTCGACCGCTACGGCACCCGCGCCTCGTTCTCCACCCGCCGCTGGTACGCCACCGTCAGCGCCCCCGGCGTCGACGTCGTCATCGCCGACCCGGACGACAAGTACTACGAGGGCTGGGGCACCAGCGCCGCCTCCGCGTTCGTCTCCGGCGCGGTCGCGCTCATCAAGGCGGCCCACCCGGGCCTGTCCCCGGCGCAGATCAAGAAGCTCCTGGAGGACACGGCCCGCGACGCCCCCAGCGGTGGCCGCGACGACTCCCGCGGCTACGGCTTCGTCGATCCCGCGGCCGCCATCGAGGCGGGCGGCCGGCTCGCGCCGGAGGACCCGCAGTCGGCCGCGTACGACCGGAAGTACTTCGGATCAGGCCCCGACGCCGCCGAGCAGGACGACTCTCCGTCCGGCTGGCTCGGCCCTGTCGCGGGCGGCTTCGGCGTCGTCCTGCTGGCCGCGGCCGTCGTCCTGTGGCGGGGCCGCAGAGGACCGCGCCGGTACGACGACAGCCTCTAGAGCTAGGGCCTGTCGTTTGGATCACGCCGCGGACGCGGGGTCCGGCACGCGCGTCTGCGGCGTTGTCGTCGGTTGCCGATGCTCCGCATCGACGCCCTCCTCCGCCTTGCAGCCTCACGCACCAGACCCCGCTCACCGGCGCCGACAAGGCATCGTCGATTCCCCGCGACCTGATCCAAACGACAGGCCTTAGGGCCTGTTCGGCGGATCAGGTCGCAGACGCGGGGTCTGGTGCGCCCATCTGCGGCGTTGTCGTCGGTTGCCGACTCCCCCAAGTTCTCGGCTTCGCTCGAACA